>JBJKQV010000384.1:0-3987 GCA_046704985.1 Terriglobia bacterium | reverse complement strand
AGCCCGCCCCCGCCATTGAAGCCTTCGCCCGCTCCCTGACCCTCGAACCCAACAGCGCCCTCGGACACTGCTACCTGGGCACCGCGCACGCCGCGGCGGGCGAGCTGGAGCGCGCCTCGGCCTGCTACCGCCGCGCCCTGGAAATGAACCCCCGACTGGAGCAGGCGGAAGAGTACCTGATCCGCACCGAATCGCTGCTCGCCAGCCGCGCCCACTACCTGGCGGGGCTGCGGCTGCTCTACTCGACCAAACCCACGGCGGCGGACCTCAACCAGGCGCTTCGCGAGCTGATCGAGTCGGCGACGTTCTTCCGCGATTCGCCGGCGCGGCAGAATCTGCACGAGTGCGCGCAGCGGCTCTGGGCGCTGCGGCGCTTTGCGGCGCCGCCGCCCCACCTCGCAGCGCGCGAAGCGGCCGCCTGCCGGCGCGGAGCGGAATGCCTGGAGCGCGGCGATTGGCAGGCCGCGCGCTCGGCCTACCACGAAGCGCTGAAGCTGGGCGGCGAAGAGCACGCCTTCGTCCACCACGCCTTGGGCTTCTGCCATGTCGAGCTGGGCGAGACTGACGAGGCGATGGCCGCCTGGCACCAAGCCCTCGAGCTCGACCCTACGTACGATTTTCGCCGCTTCGCCCGGCCGCCCGCGCGCGCTTGCGCGCCCGGCGGTTGCGCGCCTTGACAAACCCTTCGGGTTTCGATAGTTTGCGAGCGACCGGCCAACGGCCGCAAGCCTATCGAAGGAGAATCCTTTGGCACGCAAGCAACTGGTGACGCTGACCACCGACTTCGGCGCTTCCGACCATTTTGTGGGCGTGATGAAGGGCGTCATCCTGAACGTCAACCCCGACGCGCTCATCGTGGACCTCTGCCACGAGGTAGGCTCTTACGACGTCTTTGACGGCGCCTACGCGCTGGCGCAGAGTTACCGGTACTTCCCCGCCGACACCATCCACCTGGTGGTGGTGGACCCGGGGGTGGGCACGGCGCGCCGCCCCATCCTGGCGCGCACCATGGAGTACAAGTTCGTGGCCCCCGATAACGGCGTGCTCTCGCTCAACTACGAGCGCGAGGAATCGGTGGAAGTCCGCCACATCACCGCCGACCACTACTTCCTCAACCCGGTCAGCCAGACCTTCCACGCCCGCGACATCTTCGCGCCCGTGACCGGCTGGCTGTCGAAGGGTGTAGAGGTGGACAAGTTCGGCGAGGTCATCGAAGACTACGCCAAGTTCTCTTCCCCCAAGCCCAAGCGTGTCAGCGAGACGCTGCTGAAAGGCGTAGCCATCAAGATCGACAAGTTCGGCAACATCATCACCAACATCACCCCCCAGGACGTGCCGCAGCTTTTTTCCGATCCCGCGCCGCCCTTCAAGATCATTATCAACGGCCAGGAGATCACGCGCCTGAACCTCGCCTACTCGATGGGCAAGCCTTCGGAACTGTTCGCCATGGTGGGCAGCTCGGGCTTCCTGGAGATCTGCACCAACCGCGGCTCGGCCGCCCGGGCGCTCAACGTCGGGCGCGGCGTGGAAGTGGGCGTAATGCTGGGCGGGTAAGCGAGCTCCCTCTCCGGTTTCTCAATAAGCTCCAACAGGAAATGCTCAGGCGGGATGAGTGTGCGAAGCGGGAGCGCCGGAGTCGGCGGGCAAACCGGGCAGGCGCTCCACCTGCACGCGCGCCACGCGCCGGCCTTCCATCTCCAGCACCGTGAAGCGCCAGTGCGAGTAGACGAAGGTTTCGCCGCCCTTGGGGATGGCGCCCAGGCGGGCGAGCACGAAACCCGCCAGGGTCTCGTAGCCGCCGTCGCGGGGGAGCGGGAGGTCGTGGTCGTCGGCGAGCTCGCGCAG
The DNA here is from genome assembly GCA_046704985.1 of Terriglobia bacterium. GTDB lineage: Bacteria > Acidobacteriota > Terriglobia > UBA7540 > UBA7540 > JBJKQV01. Next base: position 2,142 of record JBJKQV010000384.1, on the reverse strand, counting down.
GCTCAGTGAAGCGTCGGCCACCAACAGGTTGTCGCCCAGCTTGAGGATGGCGCGCTCGTCCTGGTCGTATTCGTCCTGAATCTCTCCCACGATCTGCTCCAGCACGTCCTCGATGGTGACCAGTCCCGTGAAGGTGCCGAACTCGTCCACCACCAGGGCCATGGGGGTCTGGCGGCGGCGCGATTCGCGCAGCACCTGCATGAGGGGCATGGTCTCGGGAACGATCATGGGGTGATGGAGCAGCCCCGGCAAATCGAAGGGCGCGTCCATGGGCAGGCCCTCGCGGTCGCGGTCGTGCATCAGGCGCAGCAGGTCCTTGGTGTAGAGAACGCCCACAATGGAATCGGGGTTGCCGTCGTAGATGGGGATGCGCGAGTGCTGGTCCTCGACGATCTCCTCGAGCAGCCGGCGCAGGTCGGTGGTGAGCGGCAGGCAGGTGAGGCGCGGGCGGGGCACCATGATTTCGCGCACCAGCACGCGGTGCAGGTCGAAGATGCTCTGAATCATCTCCTCCTGCTCACGCCCCAGCATGCCGCGCTTGCGGATGCCCGCTACGATCAGCTTGACCTCTTCCGGCGTGTGCGCCTCGCGGTGGCCGACCGTGGGCACCACGCCCGCCAGGCTCGCCACCCGGCTCGCCATCCAGTCCATCACGCTGACGGGGTAGTGCGCCAGGCGCATGAAGACGGTCATGGGCACGGCGGTGAGCAGGGCCACACGCTCGGCGCGCTCGTAGCCGATGGTCTTGGGCGCCAGCTCGCCCAGCACCATGAGCAGCCCGGTGATGAGCAGAAAGGCCACCACCGTCGCCACCGTGTGGGCGACGGGGCCCAGGTAGTGCTCGACGCGCCCCGCCAGCAGTCCCTCCATCAGTCCCGCCAGCAAGCGCTCACCGAGCCAGCCGAGCAGCAGGCTGGCCACGGTGATCCCCAACTGGATGCCCGAAAACAGCAGGCTGGGACGCTCCAGGAGCTTGTGCACCATCAGGGCGCGCGGGAATTTGCGGCGCACCAACTGCTCCAGGCGGCTGCGCCGGATGCTCAGCAGCGAGTATTCGGCGGCTACAAAAAGCGCATTGGCGCCAATCAGCGCGAAGATCAGGGCCAGGTCAAGTGCCCACATAGGCGATGGATCCGTCTCGGGGCGATTCTAGCACATCGCTCCCGGGCCTTCCTGCCGGCCTTGTGGTAGAGTAGCAGCCTCGGCCGCGAGGCGCGCGCCGGGGTTCCGGGCATGGAAAAATACCTCAACAGCACCTTTCGGCAGTATTACGAGTTGGAGTTGCCGCGCGCGCACCCCACGCGCAAGCGCTGGCCGCTGCTCGTCGCCCTGCACGGCTACGAGGGCGACAAGGATTCCATGATGCGGGTGGCGCGGCGCATCGCCGGCGGCCGGATGGTGGTGGCGGCGCTCCAGGGGCCCTACCAGTTCTTCCGCCGCGGCGGCGAAGACACCCAGAGCTTCCGCGTGGGTTTCGGCTGGGGCACCACTTACAAAATGCAGGAGTCCGTCGCGCTCCACCATCGCAGCCTGCGGGCGCTCGTCAGTCTGGCCGAGCGGCGCTACCGCGCCGACCGGCGGCGCGTCTTCCTCCTCGCCTTCTCGCAGGCTTGCTCGTACAACTACCGCTTTGTCTTCACCCACCCGCGCGAGGTGCGTGGGGTGGTGGCCGTGTGCGGGGGCGTGCCGGGCGATTGGGACGAAAACCCGCACTACCGCCCGGCGCGGACCCACGTCCTGCACATCGCCGCCCGCGACGACATCTGGTATTCGCGCGAGAAGAACCTGCACTTCCGCCGCCAGCTCGCCCGCCGCGCCGCCTCGCTCGATTTCCGCTTTTACAATTCCACCCACCGCTTTCCGCGCTCTTCCATTCCCCACATCCGGCGCTGGATCGAGAAGCACCTGTAGGCGCCAAGGGCCGTCGCCGCCGGCGCGGAATCTCTGCTAAGATGAAGGCGATGTACGACGACACCGTGGTCGTGGTCGAGAACCGGCCCCTCACGGGCGGCCACTTTCTCCTGAGTCTTGAGGCGCCTCGCCAGGCGCGCGCTACGCAGCCCGGGCAGTTCGCCATGCTGCGCCTGCTCAACCGCGCCGACGTGCTGCTGCGCCGGCCCATGAGCATTTACGACGTGGTAT
>JBJKQV010000383.1:0-2884 GCA_046704985.1 Terriglobia bacterium | reverse complement strand
ATGCGCTTCGAGGCGATGGCTACGGGCAGTTCGCTGATGCAATTCGGAATGAATGCGGCTATTGATTTTTGTTGCTTTACGGAGGTCGTGTGATTAAGGAGAGAGGTTATAAGATCCTTTTTTGGGGGGGTGCGGCTCTTTTGCATTTGACCATTTCGTGACACCCCGCCATTGATGCCGGAACATCTATTCTCTTTACTTCTTGATGAGCTTAAATCCAGGTTTGCTGCGGCGCGGCGACGATTGCTTGGGAGACGTCACGGAAGGCACTTGTTGGTCCGCATAGTCGGCCGTGTGATTGCGTTCGTATTCGCGGATTTCATGGAACTTCCAGTATTCGTCGAAGTCTCCGCTGGAGCGTAGTGCCCGGAGGCGGAGCACGGCTTCTCCACCCTCAAGGCTCCAGCGAGCGCCTGTGATATTCATGCGATCCTTCACAAGATGGCGGCAAGCCCCTTCAATGACTCCGGTGGCGATTGGCAGGCCGGCGGCGAGGGCCTCGTCATACTTGAGGAACGGCTTGTAATGCAGCAAGTAGTGTGCACACTCGTCCACCGGCTTACGTTCCGCTGTTTTCAAAGACTGAAGAGTTGCGCTGCGGCGCATTCCTCCGGCGACATACCCGGCTTTGCCGCGGAGGATTTCCAGTAAGCGGGGGAGCACCCAGGCATCCTGTTTCTCGCGGTCTGCAGGATGGAAGGCCGCGGACGCTTTCCACACGTATTCAGCCACATGAATGAAATCGACGATAATCCGGAGATCGATATTCCTTTGACGGGCCACTTTCTGCAGGACGTCCAGTTGCGTCAGATTGCCGTCGACCAGGGCCACCCGGGTTTTTTGCCGCCGCGGGTCGCGATGCTCGGCTTCGTCGAACATCGCCGTGATCACCTCTTCCGGCGTGTGCTCCAAGCTGGCCCAGACACGTTTGTGTTCCGGCCGTGGCCGCCTCGGTTCCTCAGGCACTTTGCCTGGAGGCGCCAGAACACCCTCCGGCGTACGCACGTATGGGTCGATCGTGTAAACCGCGGCGACCGATGCCATGCGCTTCGCATTCAGCCGTCGGCCCTGCGCCAGGCGTGCGGTGAAGGTCTTGTCTCTCTTGGCGGCGGCGCGCTTGGTCGCGGCGCGCAGATGTTCGGGCAGCATCACGACCCCCTTGCCGTCCACTGTCATTGCAAGAATACTTCCGGCATGGGACGCGGCGCGCGAGTACGCCTGACGCTGCTCATAAAAGTCCTCAAAATCCTGCGCCGCACGAGCGACGAGCTCTTCGAACTGGCGTTTCGGAACGTGTGCGCCAGTGTAATTTTTCAGCGTCTCGACCCCTTCGTCGAACCCGTTTTTCGCCGCCTCGATCGCCACCCGGCGTCGCACCTCATGCGAGTACTTCTCGACCGGAAGGTTCAGGGAGGCGTCGAGCGGGTGCAGGCTCTGTTTCCCCTCGGCGCCATAGCCGGTACGCGATACCGTCACCGTCCCGAAGATAGTCTCCAGCTCTCGCTCGTGGATCTGTTGACGCGGGCGCGTATCCCCCGCCGCATCCCGTACAGGACCGGCCACATCCCCGGAACTGCGAAGATCCAGGTGAGCTTGCAGCAGCTTGCGCATCAACTCCCTACCCTTGGCTTCCAACTCGCGCTCGAGATCACTGTGCGTCAACGAACCGGCCTCCTGAGTACACAAGAATGCCGTGATGTTACCAAATTCTTGCTCCGCGGCATCGAACAATTCGTCATCAGCAGGACAGGGGAGGGACATCGCTCAATCTCCTCCCCGCAAGCGCTCGAGCGCATCACGGGTGAGCGGGTACACCCAGACGCATTTGGGACTCACGCCATGGCGGCGGTGGTCTCGATCATCGCGTCCCCGACCGGAGGTCTTTCCCAGCTGCACCCAGTTCGCTGCACGGTAGCAGCCTCCAGCATAATGTGCCGGATCGACCAGTGTCTCGACCAACAGAGGCGCCACGCCATATCGGAACTGCCAGTCCTCGGGCAGCCGCCGCAGGGCCATGGCCAGAGCGGCCGAGGCGAGGTTCTTGATGCGAACCCAGGGCGCCAGAAGAAAGCGACTGTTGCAGACCACACGCTGCAAATGCAGGGCACGAGTCCCGTCATCCCAACCGATCCATTGATCCCGCGCGCGCATCCGCCATGCCGCGCTCGAAAACTGCAGGCAACCGACCACCGTGGGCCTCGGCTTCGAAATCGATATCAGATACTGAACATGCGCGGCAAATGGGATGGCATACCCAAGAGGGTGATGGCGGTCGATCAGTTCCCGAAACAACTGCCGCTGATCGGTCCGCCGCACCTGCTCGAGCAGTACTGGCGCAAAAGCTTCTACTTGTCCCACGAGCGGCGCTCCGGGCTCCCCGCGCTCCGTGCGGGAGATCGAAGTCACCGATCCCGCAGGCTTGGTTTTCTGCTTCTCGGGCAGCGTGACGAAACCTTGGTTTTCCAAACGTTCGAGCAGGGCCAGGCACTCCAGTCCTTTCAGCCCGCCTCCCGGCCGCGTCCATCCAAGCAGCTCGCTGATCGTGTTGGCCAACTCCATCCGGCTCAGACCGCCGCACGTGGCGACGACTTCTTGGATGAGCGAGATTTCCTCGTCGGTAAAATTCTTCCCACTGAATCGATAGCTGACTACGTCCTTGCTCACTGCCGCTCTCCTTTGCAGCATGACCATAGCAAGCGGAAAGGGAATAGTCCGGCGAATTTTTTCGCAATTTCCTATTGGAAGTCATCCGGCGGTTTGCAATCGGGGTGTTTGGGGCAGTGGGAGATGGCTCGCTACCTCGCGCAGGACTATGCAGGGGTCTTGGCCCCTTTCAGGCTGCGCTCCGCCCTCGCCCCGACTGGGGATGCCCGAAGAATAAAAG
>JBJKQV010000382.1:0-16493 GCA_046704985.1 Terriglobia bacterium | reverse complement strand
CCCACCTGCCGGCAGGCGGGAGGGAAAACGTGCGCAAGCTTGGGGGCGGTGAAGGTGACGCAGGCGTCGGCGCGCGCGCAAGGGCCGATGGCCTCGCCCTGGTCGGCGGAAAGCCCCGAGGGCAGGTCCACCGCCACCACGCGCGCTTGCGCAAAACCCTGGTTGATGTCCTCAACCACGCGCAGCAGGAAACCTTCCAGCGGCTTGTTCAGCCCCGTGCCCAGCAGGGCGTCGAGGATGAGGGATGCGCCCTCGAGCTGGGGCTTGAGCTGCTGCCAGGCCGCGAGGTCCGCGGCGATTTCGGGGGCACCGGTCGCCTCCAGGCGGCGGTAATTCTCCGCCGCGTCTCCCTTAAGCTTCTCGGGATCGGCAAAGAGCACCACGCGCGGTTTGGCCCCGCGCTCGCGCAGCAGGCGCGCCACCACCAACCCGTCGCCGCCGTTGTTGCCGCGCCCGCAGAGAATGGCGATCTTCTGCGCCTCCAGCGGGCCAAAGCGCGCGGCGAGGAATTCCGCCACCCCTCTGCCGGCGTTTTCCATCAGCGTGAGGCTGGGGACGCCCGCCTGCTCGGTGGTCTGGCGGTCCACGCGCTGCATCTGCGAGGCGGTGAGAACCTTCATGCCTTGATCCCCGCCAGGGTTTCCAGGTCTTTGAGCTTCCGCGAGTCGCCCATGACGATCAGGCACTCGCCGGCAGCGATGCGGCGGGAGGGAGAAGGATTGAAATCAATCCCGTGGCCGTCGGTGCGCACCGCCAGGATGATTACCCCCAGGCGGTGCCGCAGGTCGGACTCGGCCAGGGTGATACCGGCGAGCTTGGAGCCTTCCTCGACGATCACTTCCTCGATCTGCAGGTCCAGGCCCCCGTCGCTGAGCGAGGAAAGGGCTACATCGAGAAAGCGCTGCACGTGCGGGCGGGTGAGAGTACGGGCGATGCGCTGCCCGGCGTAAGTGTAAGGTGAAATCACCGTGTTGGCGCCCGCCTTGCGGAGCTTCGATTCCGCGTCTTCCTCGCTGGCGCGCGCCACGATGGGCAAATCGGGCGCCAGCCCGCGTGCGGTGAGCACGATGTAGACGTTTTGGGCGTCGGAGGTGACGGCGCTGGCGAGTCCCGCCGCGTGCTCGATGCGCGCCTGCTTGAGCACCGCCTCGTGCGTGGCGTCGCCGATGATCACGTGAAAGCCGTGCTCCTGCGCCCACTGCGCCTTGCTGCCTTCGTGCTCGATGATCACCAGAGGCAGTCCGCGCGCCGAAACTTCCGTGGCCACCCGGCGGCCTACCCGCCCGGCGCCGCAAACGATGAAGTGATCCCGAATGTTCGCCAGTTCTTTTTCCATACGTCGCCGCCCGAAGAACGTACCGAGTTCGAATTCTATCACCGCCTGCGCCAGGGTGGCCATGATGAACCCCACCACGCAGACGCCCAGCACCATCAGCACTACGTTGAAAATCTGGCCGGGATAGGAGAGTTGATTCTCGGGCTCCGCGCCGATGGTGGAGACGGTCATCAGCGTGCCGTAAAAGGCCCGGAACCACGACCATTGCTCGATGTAGTGAAATCCGACGGTGCCCAGCGCCAGGAGGCTGGCGACGAGCATCAGGACGCTCGAGGTGCGCCCCACCAGGCGGAGCGACCCGCGGCCCTTGGCTCCCGCCAGGACGCCGCGCGGGGGCCGACGTTGACGGCGGCCAGCCGATCTCACAGCATCCATCCCCCGCTGACGTTCAGTACCTGACCGGTGACAAAAGCCGCTTCCTGGGAGGCGAAAAAACGCACCGCTTCAGCCACGTCCTGGGCCGTGGCCGGACGTCCGGCCGGAAAGCGCGCGTCGCTGATGCGCTGCGCTTCGTCCAGCGAAAGTTCCCGGTCGTCAATGATGGAGGGATTGACCACGTTGACGGTGATGCCGTAGCGCGCCTCTTCCAGCGCCAGAGCGCGGCTGAAAGCCACCAGCCCCGCCTTGGCGGTCGAAAAGGCGGAGATCTTGGCCTGCCCGAAGGCGCGCTCGGCGCCCACGGCGCCGATATTGATCATGCGCCCCCAGCGCTGCCGGCGCATCACCGGCAAGGCGTGTTTGCAGGTGTAGAAGGCGCTGAAAAGGTTGGAGGCCAGGATGCTCATCCATTCTTCCGGGCTGGAATCGATCACCGGCTTCCAGGTGAAGTCGCCCACGTTGTTGACCAGCACGTCCAGACGTCCGAAATGGCGCGCCACAGCCTCCACCATTTCCTTGGCGCGGGCAGGGTCGGTGACGTCGCCGGCGATCGCAAAGCCTTCCGTGTGCCGGGCGCGCAGGGCGTTCACCACCTTCTGGGCGCCCAGCCGGTTGGTGTGGTAGCCCACCGCCACGCGCGCGCCGTGCCGCCCCAAGGTCAAGGCGATTTCTTTTCCGATGCCCCGCGAAGCGCCCGTCACCAAGGCCACGCGATTTTTCAGCTTCAAGGTTATGCTCCTTCAAAACACCCCAGGTTGCACCCAGTGTAACCAACTTCCCCGCAGGGGGCAACGCCCGGCCGCGCTCAAGGTGTAGCGCGGGCCACAATCAGGGTCATATCGTCCTGTAATTCCGGGCTTCCCGTCCAGTCCGCCACGCGGCGGTAGATTTCCTCCGCCATTTCCGCCGGCGAGGCGTCCAGCGAGTGCGCGGCGGCGGCCAGCAGGCGCTCCTCGCCGAATTCTTCGCCGTATGTGTTCTCGGGCTCGGTCAGGCCGTCGGTAAACGCCAGGAGCACGTCGCCGGGCTGAAGCTGAATCTCCGCCTGGCGGAATTCCATGGGAGAGAACATGCCCAGCACCGTGCCGCCCTCCTCCAGGCGCTCCACGCGCCCCTTGCGGAAAAGCGCCGGGGAGAGGTGCCCGGCGTTGGTGTAGGTGAGCCGGCGCGAGGCGGCGTCGTAAATGGCGTAGAAAAAGGTGGCGTATTTTTCCAGCGGCGTGCTGTCGAAAAGCTGCTGGTTGAGCCGGCGCACCACGTCGTCGGTGGCCGGCGAAGCGGCGAGCGAGGAAGCGGCGGAGGGCGCCTCCCCTTGCGCACCGTCATAAAACTGCGCGCGCAGAGAGGACTGAATGGCCGCCATCAGCAGCGCCGCGGAAATGCCCTTGCCGCTCACGTCGCCCAGCGCCACGCCCAGGCGGCCCTCGCCCAGGCGCAGGAAGTCGTAATAGTCCCCGCTCACCCCGCGCGCCGGATGACAAACCCCGAACAGTTCCAGCCCCGCAATCTCCGGCACCTGGCGCGGGAACAGCTGCCGCTGCACCTCCTGGGCGATTTCCAGCTCGCTTTCCATGCGCAGCTTTTCCTGCGACTCGCGCAGCAGGCGCTGGACGGAGGCGGTCATGTTATCGAAAGCCTCGCCCAGGGCGCTCAACTGGTCGCCCGGCGGGATGGAAATGCGGTAGGAGAAGTCGCCGGCCTTGACGCGCTCGGTGGCGTCGTAGAGGTGGTCCACGGTGCGGGTCATGGAGCGCGTCAGGTTCACTCCCACCACCAGGGCGACGATCTCGATGAGCAGGAACACCCCCGCCACCACCACAAACGCCGTCACGTAGACGCGCGAGTAGCGCCCCAAGGTCGAAAAGAGCTCGTGGTTCAGGGTAAGGATGCGCGAGCTGGCGTAAACGAAAACCGGGCCGGCGTAGTCCTCGCGCTGTGCCCCGTTCCAGAGCACCGGGGTGAGGGTGGAAGCGCCGTAGACCTTGTAGTCGAACAGGTTGAGAGGGGAAGGCAGCGCGAGCTTGTCGGAAACGATGCTGGCCGCCGGAGCGTAGCGCTGCCCGCCGGCGGGCTGGCCGGGCGGGGCGGCGGCGTTCGGTTGAATGGGATGGGTCACCAGCACCCCCACCGGGCCGATGCCCGTCCCCACGAAGTCCAGCAACCGGGGCGTGAAGGGCTGCGAGAGGATGACCATCAGCTCGCCCTCGGGTGTCGGGGCGCGAGCGATGGCGCGCAAGGCGATCTGCCCATGATCCATCACCACGCCCGAAAACTCATCCTGGTTGAACCAGCGCGGGACGGTGACGGGGTGGGGCAAGGCTTCGCCGTCGAGCCGGAAGGCGCGCACGTGCGAGCCCAGACGCAAGGTGATTTCGAGGCCCGGATAGCTGTCCGCGTGGCTGGCGAGTTCGCTCACGTAAAAGGTCCGCCAGTGGTCGAGCAGGACCTGCGGAGGCATCGAGCGGGCCTCGTTCGATTCGTGCACCACCACGCGGTTGAGCTGCTTCAACTCGTCGAACAGATTGTGCAAGCGGTGGGTGACCAGAAACGCCGCAAACTGGCCGTTGACGATGAAGGCGCCCAGGCCCGCCAGCAACACGATGAGGAGTATCGGAACAACGGCGATGAACAGGTAGGTAACGATCAGCCGCCGGCGCAGGCGCCAGAGCAGACGGTGGCGCACGAAACCGATCAGCCGCCCCAGGTAGTAAACCCCGCAGACCACGAGGGCGGCCCCGAACAGCACCCACCACCCCCCCGCCGGCCGCAACCCCGCCACTTGCGCCAACCCCAGCAGCAGCCCGAAAACCAGCACCAGCGCGGTAACCCGCGCCATGCGGCGTGTCCGGTATTCTCCGAGAAGCGCTCTGGAAAGCGAGCTGCTCATGCGCGCGGCCGAGGGGAATTCCCCGCCCTGTCCTCGCCGCCTGGGCGAGGAACGGGCGGGAAAAAACTACCGCGATTCACTCCCGGGATCGGAGGCGGTCTTTTCCCTCTTCAAATCCCTTTGCAGCGTGCTGTGGTAGCGGCTGTAAGCAAAGTAAATCACGAAGCCGATGACCATCCAGATAAAGAGGCGGAGCCAGGTGTCGAGGGGCAAGCCGAACATCTGCGCCCCGCAGACGACCATGCCCAGGGGGCCGACCACCCAGACAAAAGGAGTGCGGAAGGGACGGGGGATTTCGGGGTGCATCTTGCGCATGGCCACCACCGAGCCGCTGACGATGACGAACGCCAGCAGGGTGCCGATGCTGACCAGTTCGCCGACGATGCGCAGCGGAATCAGCGCTCCGGCCAGGGCCACGAAGGCGCCGGTCAGCGCGGTGCTCTTGTAAGGCGTGCGGAAGCGCGGGTGGACCTGCCCGAAGGCCTTGGGCAGCAGGCCGTCGTGGGCCATGGAGTAGAAGACGCGCGTCTGGCCGAGCAGCATCACCAGGATCACCGCCGTGGTGCCCAGCAGGGCGCCCAGCTTGACGATGGGTGACAGCCAGAAGTGCGCGGGGGTCGCGTCAATGGCCACGGCCAGGGGGTCGGGAACGTTCAGTGAGGTGAAGTGGATGACCCCGGTCATGACCATGACCACCAGGATGTAAAGCACCGTACAGATGGCCAGCGAGCCGAGGATGCCGATGGGCATGTCGCGCCCGGGATTGCGCGCCTCCTGCGCGGCCGTGGAGACCGCGTCAAAACCGATGTAGGCGAAGAAGATGATGCCCGCCCCGCGTAACACCCCGCTCCAGCCGAACTCGCCGAACACCCCCTGGTTGGCAGGCAGGAAAGGATGCCAGTAGGAATGGTGGAGGTACATCGCCCCCACGCCGATGAAGAGCACGATCACTGCCAGCTTGATCAGCACGATCACGCTGTTGAAGTTCGCCGATTCCTTGATGCCGACAATCAGCAGGGTGGTGATCACCAGGATGATGAAGGCGGCGGGAAGGTTGAACCAGGGATGGACCACCGTCCCGTCGGTCATCTTGATGGTCGACCAGGGGCTGCCCGCCAGCTCGGCGGGAAAGGGAATGTGGAACGTCTTCTCCAGGAAGGAAAGCAGGTAGCCCGACCAGCCGATGGAGACGGTGGTGGCGCCCACGGCGTATTCCAGGATGAGGTCCCAGCCGATGATCCAGGCCAGAAACTCGCCCACCGTGGCGTAGGAATAAGTGTAGGCGCTGCCGGCGATGGGGATCATGGAAGAGAACTCCGCGTAGCAGAGCCCTGCAAACGCGCAGCCGATGCCCGAGACAATGACCGAAAGGACCAGGGCGGGGCCGGTGTGCTGCGCGGCCACGCCGCTGAGCACGAAGATACCCGCTCCGACGATCGCGCCGATGCCCAACGCGATCAGGTTGAGCGGCCCCAGCACCCGGCGCAGGCCGTGCTCGCCCTCCTCAGCTTCCGCCCTTAACCGCTCGATGCTTTTCTTGGCCCACAGGCTTGCCATGCCGTCTCCTCCCTAGGTTGCGGGATGCTTGGCGCTGCGCCAGCGCCACAAATAGAATACCGGAATCCCCACGGCTACGATACACAGGCCGGCGATGCTGCGCTCGGTCTTGTGGAAGAGTAACGCCCACTCCACAAACACCGCCATGAGGATGTACAACGCCGGCAAAACCGGATAACCCCATGCCCGATAGGGGCGCGGAGCGTCCGGGCGCGTCCGCCGCAGGCGGAACAGGCCCAGGATGGTGAGAATATAGAACAGAACCACGGCAAAAATCACGTAGTCGAGCAGGTCGCTGTAAGTGCCGCTCAGGGTCAGCAGACACGCCCAGACCGTCTGGAACATCAGCGAGACGGCGGGGGTGTGATAGCGGCGGTTGACGCGGCTGACCGATTTGAAAAAGAGCCGGTCCTTGGCCATGGCGTAGTAGATGCGCGCGCCCGCCAGCGTCAGGCCGTTGGCGCAGCCGAAGGTGGAAATGATGATGGCCACCGCCATCAGCGCCTGCCCTGCCCCGCCCAGCACCACCTGCATGGCCGCCGTGCCCACGCGGTCTTCGGCAGCGAACTGCAGCCCGTGCGCCAGGGGGCCCACTCCCGCCGCCGTGCCGTAGAAGGGCAAAATGCGCAGGTAGGCCCAGTTGCAAAGCAGATAGACGGAGCAGACGACGAAGGTGCCGAGGAAGAGCGCCAGGGGCAGGTTGCGCTTGGGATTGATGATCTCGGCGCCCGTAAAGGTGACGTTGTTCCAGGCGTCGGAGGAAAACAGCGGCCCCACCAGCGCCACCGCCAGAATGGTCAGAGTGGCGGTTCCCCAGCCGATGCCGTGGAAGTAGCTCCCCGCGGGCGTGGCGGGAGGATGGCTGAACCCCCACCAGAGTCCCACGGCCACCAGACCCACCAGCGCCGCCACCTTGAGCGTGGTGAAAATGTTTTGCAGCCACGCTCCGGTGCGCAGGCCAAAGACATTGATAACCGCCAGCGACGCCAGACAGAGAATCGCCACCCCCTGCTGCGTGGAAACGCTGAGGGCAAAAGTGTGGCCGGCCAGCGTCAGTTTGCCCAGATTGACCAGGGCGATGTGCTCGGAAACGGCGGGGATGAAGATGCCCAGGAACTTGGCAAAGGCCACGGCCACGGCCGCCAGCGTCCCGGTCTGAATCACCAGGAACATGGTCCAGCCGTAGAGGAAACCGGCGAGGGGGTTGAAGGCCTCGCGCAGATAAACGTACTGGCCGCCCGCCTTGGGCATCATGGCGGCCAGCTCGCCGTAAGTGACCGCGGCGATGACGGTCATCACCCCGCTCAGCACCCAGGCCAGCATCAGCAGGCCCGGCGAACCCAGCTCGCGCCCCGCTTCGGCGGAGACGATGAAGATGCCCGAGCCGATCATCGAGCCCATCACCAGGGTGGTGCAATCGAACAGCCCCAGACCCCGGACCAGTTGCGGGGCGGCGTTGGCGGATGATCCGTTGGCGGTGGTGGGAGTTCCCATGCGTGTTGGCGCCGCGCGAAACAGGCCGGCGCGGCGAAGTGAGCCGCTAATCCTCCAGAGCTTTGAGAAATTCCCGCACGCGCGCGCCCAGGTCCGGCGCGCCCATAAGCCCTTGAATCACCGCTACTGCATCGGCGCCCGCCTCGCGGACCGCCCGGGCGTTGGCGGGCGTAATCCCTCCGATGGCCACCAGCGGCTTGCGCGTTCCCTGCCGCGCGCTGCGCAGGCCTTCCAAGCCCACCACCTCGTCAGCACGCTCCTTGCTGCTCGTCGCAAAGATGGGGCCGAAAGCCACGTAGTCGGCCGAGGAGCGGTCGGCCTCGGCGAGTTGAGCCAGGTCGTGGGTCGAGGTGCCCACCCAGGCGTCCGGGCCCACCACCCGCCGCGCCAGCTCGACGGGCAAGTCTTCCTGCCCCACGTGCACGCCCCCGGCCTCGACCGCCCGCGCCACGTCGGCGCGGTCGTTGACGATCAGGGTTCCCCCGCCCGCCCGCACGCGCGGCGCCATCGCCAGGCAGGCTTCGTAAATCTCGCGCGTCGAGCCGTGCTTGTCGCGATACTGAATCAGCCGCACGCCCGCCGCCAGCAGCGCCTCGGCCACCTCCGCCGGTTCCCGCGCCCCGGTTTGCGAGCGGTCGATTATGGCATACAGCTTCGGCAATCGGAAAGGCATTGTTGGAGTCAGATGTGGCAAAAACTCATGCGGCAGCGTACGGGGGAGGATACGCGTGCCGCAGGAAGTAGCTTTGGTTCAAATTCTCAAAGGGGTGAGTTGAAAAATCCGGGCCAACTGTCCCGCCCTTTGCAGGTCGCCTTGGCGTAGTGCCTCACGAACTTCGTCGAGCTTCTGCGCATCCTTCAAAGAGAGATAGGGCGGCCATCCCTCCTCCGATTCCAGCCACTCCACCTCGACCTCGGCGGCATACTGCCCTTCGTGCAAGAACTTGCTGCCGCGCTTCCCGTTCATGTCTTCCTCCTCAAGAAGTCGGCCGTCCACCGGCTCGGGTCTGGTCTGTAACCGGTGACCACCACCGCCGGTGAGATGGCTTGTCTTGGGATGCCCCACAGCACATGAATGGCCTTCCCATCGTGGTCTTCCTGTAAAACGAGCACGCAGGGTCCCCGGTGGTACGCGGGATATTCCTCAACAACCCTGCCTCATCTTACCCCCGCGATAACATCCCTAACCAGAATACCATCCGCCACAAGCTCGCCGTAGCCGTGCTCTGAGACTACAACTTCCTGCTGCTCGACCAGCTGCAGGATGCGGTCAAGTATGCCGGCGCTCAATGAACGCTCGTCCTTTCTCTTGATTCTCGCAGTCCATTCTCACTCAAAAAGGGGTTCGGGGAAAGCGAAAAGCCCCACAGGCCGAGGGCGATCTATTGCAGGGAAAAAGGGGGCCCGCCTCACTGGGAGGACAGTGATGAGGCGGGCCCCCGCGCCGGCGCAAGTTCAGAAGGTCACATCGAAGGTCATCTTGCTCAGCATATCGTTCAGGCGGTCCTGCTCGGCCTGCTGCTTGCTCTTGAGCTCGGCGATCTGGCCGCGCAGCGCCGTCAGGCGGTCTTCCTGGGAATTGAGTTCGCCGGTGTAGCGGCGCAGCAGGGCCTTCTCTTCCTCGCCGCCCTTGAGCACCTTCATGTTCTCGCGGATGCGTTGCTGGTCGCTGGCGATCGTGCTCACCTCGTGCCGGCGCGTCTCGATTTGCACTTCAATCTGCGACAGGACGTTCTTCCGGGCCAGAATCTTGCGGAAGGCCGCCTCCAGCTCGGGTGTCGTGCCCTTCTGCTTTTCGAGGTAAGCGACATAGTCGCTCGTCAGGTTGGTGAGCTCGAGGCTGTTCGACTGGGGGTGGACTTCGGCGACATGCAGCTTGACGCTCGCCCGCGCACCCACGGGCACCTTGAAGCGGTAATACGAGGCAGTGGTTTCGGCGGGCTTTGCGCTCCCGGAGAGCCTCCAACCCTGGCGCACGGGGTGCTCGATGATCACCTCGCGCCGACGGCTGCCGGAATTGCTGATGTCGAAGGTCGAGGCCGAGCGCTCCTCGCGGGTGATAAGCATCAGCCCCTTGGCGATGTGCACCCGGCTGATGGGCTCACGCGTGGACAATCGCCGCTCCACCACCTGCACGGCCGGGTCGGCGGCGTAGGAGATCAGCCGGCGCTCGCCGGGGCGAATGGCGTCCAGCAGCGCTTCGCCCGCAAAGGTGCCGCCTTCGAAGACGTCCATGGAACCGCCGTCGAGGGTTTCGCCGCTCGTGTTGGTCAGCCAGAGGGCCCGCAGCGGCGTCATATCTTTCTGGTTCCAAAGCGTCACCTTTTCCGCGTCCACGCGCGCCTGCAAAATCGGCACCAGCGCCGATTGGTTCTTGCCCAGAGTCACCGGGCGCTGGATGCGGTATTCGAACATGACTCCCCGGGGCGCGCCCTTTGCCTGAGCCGGGTTGCTCGCTTCCGCTTCCTCCGCGTTTATCGTAGGCGGAGGAGGCGTGGGTGGCGCGGAGCTGCTCAGGATTCCGCCCAACACTCCGCCGACCGACCCGCCGGGCATGCCGCCGGGGACACCGCCCACCACGCCGACGGCCCCCGAAGGAATATGCACAGGCGAGTTCAGCAGTGCCGCCTCGTGCGCCTGCGGGGTGAGCATCACCGATTGCGGAAGCGGCACCACCGGCCGGCGCACGTAGTAAGGAACCGAAATATTCTCGACAAACGATTGCGGCGCGCCCGCCACCAGCGACAGGTGGACGTGATTCCAGTCCTCGCCGAGGGTGTTGTCCACAATCGCCCAGCCCTGGAGCAGCGGCTTTCCTCCCGACTTTGTGGGAAGCAGCATGCGATAGGTGCTCTTCCATACCGGCACTTCGCTGATGTAGCCGACCAGCAGGTGGCGCTCGCCCGTGCCCTGGTCGGAGATCGTCATGCGGCGCACGTCCGTGGCGACGGCCGAGCCGATGAGGCGCAGGTACTCGCCGAGCTTGCGGTCGAGCTCGCGGTCGGCGATATGCACCGAAACGCCGGGAGTGATCTCAACACTGCGCAGGTCCCCGGCGCCGGTGATGAGGGAAAGCACAACAACGGTCTCCGACAGGCCGGTCTTGGCATCGAGCTTCTTCACCTGTTCCACGCTCAGCACGCGGCCGGTGGTCGCGGCCGACCCGGCGTGAACGCTCACCGGCGTCCCTCGCAGCGCCTGGAGCAGTTGCAGGCGCGAGGCTTCCTCAGCGATCGGCAGGTGCAGGGCGCGCAGGCGCTGGGCGAGCGGGGCCACGGAATTGAAGCGCATGCCGGTGATGTGCCCGCCGTCCAGGTCCACCGCCGTCAGCGACTTGAGCACGTCGTTGAGCTGGGAGGTGGTGAAATCAAGCGTCAGATTTTCGGAGCCCTTGACCGTGGCGGCGTGCTGGAAGTAGCCGACGCCGTTCTTGTAGAGCACCACGCGCGTGACGGGCAGGGGGTTGGCTTGCGGGTTGGATGGGGCGGCGGCTTGCTGCGCGCCCGCCGCCGAGCTGACCGAGAGAAGGACGAGAAGACTTGCCAGCGCTCGTGAAAGCATAGTCCTCTTTTCCGGCCACACTTTCAGCCCATCGGATTAACGGGTACGTTAACTCTAACGTCATTCGTAAACGGCGCTCTTATCACTACCCTTCATTAGTATGGACAACGGTGGCGGGGTTTCTGTTCCCGTTTCTTGCCGCGGGTGGTGAAAGGCGAGGTGGTCTAGATGTTGCTTTTGCCGTTCGAGGAAAAGCGGGTGAGGAAACGGGTATCGAAGTTGCCGGCGCGGAAGTCGGGATCGGCCATGATCTTTTCATGCACGGGGATGGAGGTGGAGATGCCCTCGACAACGAACATTTCCAGCGCCCGCGCCATGCGGCGGATGGCCTCGTCGCGGTCGCTGCCGTGCACCACCAGCTTGGCGATCAGCGAGTCGTAGTGCGGGGGAACCACCGATTCGGCGTAGGCGGCGGTGTCGACGCGCACGCCGGTTCCGCCCGGCACGTGAAATCCCGTAATCTTGCCCGCCGAGGGGGCGAAGGTTTCGGGATTCTCGGCGCAGATGCGGCACTCGATGGCGTGGCCGCGCAGATCCAGGGTCTCGCCGTCCAGTTCCAGGTGCTCGCCGGCGGCGATCAGGATCTGAAGCTTCACCAGGTCCCACCCCGTCACCAGCTCCGTGACCGGGTGCTCGACCTGGATGCGCGTGTTCATCTCCAGGAAATAGAGCTTGTGGTTTTCATCCATGATGAATTCCACCGTGCCGGCGTTGGTGTAGCCGAGCTCCTGGAGGGCGGCCACCACCTGGTGGCCGACCTGCCTGCGCAGCTCGGCGTCCACCTGCGTGGAGGGCGACTCTTCCACCAGCTTCTGGTGGCGGCGCTGGATCGAGCATTCGCGCTCGCCCAGGTGCACCACCTTTCCGTAGTGGTCCGCCATGACCTGGAACTCGATGTGGCGGGGGCGAGGTCACGTACTTTTCCAGGTAGACGTCCGGTGAGCCGAAGGCCGACTCGGCTTCGGCCCGGGCGGTCGTGTAGGCGGAAATCAGCTCGTCGGCCGAAGGGACGATGCGCATGCCGCGCCCCCCACCCCCCGCCGCCGCCTTCACCATCACCGGGTAGCCGATCTTCTCCGCCGCCTCACGCGCCTCCTGCTCCGAGCCCAAAATCCCCGAGCCCGGCAGGATGGGCAGCCCCAGGCCGGTCATCGCCTCGCGCGCCTTGCCCTTGTCGCCCATCAGGCGCATGGCTTCGGGGCGCGGGCCGATAAAGGTGAGCTTGGAGGTTTCGCAGACCTCGGCAAACTGGGCGTTTTCGGCCAGAAACCCGTAACCGGGATGGATGGCCTCGGCGTTGGTCACTTCCGCCGCGGAGATAATGCTGGCAATGTTGAGGTAGCTGTCGGAGCTGCGGGCGGGGCCGATGCAAACCGCCTCATCGGCGAAGCGCACGTGCAGCGAGTAGCGGTCGGCTTCGGAATAGACCGCCACCGTGCGGATGCCCAGCTCCTTGCACGCGCAGATGACCCGCAGGGCAATCTCCCCGCGGTTGGCAATTAGAATCTTCTTGAACATCCGGGAACCCTTGCGGACCGCCGCCCCGCCGGGGGCGCTGCCGTCCTCAGCGCTTGTGCGAAGGTTTGAGGGCGAACAGCGACTGCCCGTACTCCACGGGCTGGCCGTTTTCGGCGTAGACGCGCACCACCTCGCCCGCCACCTCGGATTCGATTTCGTTCATCAGCTTCATGGCTTCGATGATACAGAGCGTCTGCCCTACCGACACTGTGTCGCCACGCTCGACGAAGGGCGGCGCGTTGGGCGCCGGCGAACTGTAGAACGTCCCCACAATCGGCGACTTGACCACGTGTAACCCTTCGGTGGATTCGGCCGCCTCGCTCGGCGCAGCGCTTTCCCGCTTCTCCTCCACGGGGGGAGGAGGAGGGGAGGCTGGCGGGCTCTCCAGGTTCGCTTCGCTCCCCAGCGGCGGCAGCATCGCCTCGCCGGAGTTGCCGCGCTTGATGCGGATGCGCGTCCCGCCCTTTTCCAGCTCGAACTCGCTGATCTGGCGCTCGGTCAGCAGGTCGATCAGGTCCTGGATTTCCTTCAGGTTCCAGGATTTTTCGCTGCTTTCCTTCGACTGCCGAGTGACCTTTCCGGCCATGCGTTGAGCTCCTCCGGGCGGCAGGCCGCAGCGCCTCCGGGCGCCCTGCCCCGCCCCCTCACTGCCATCAGGAAGTATACCAGCCGGCCCGGGACGCGTCCGTCAGGGGTTCCGGCCCCTCAGTACCCACCCGCACGGTGTCTTCAATGCGGATGCCTCCAAAACCCTCGATGTAAATCCCCGGCTCGACAGTCACCACACAGCCGGCCGGGAGGGCCGCCGTCTCGGCGCGCGCCACTCGCGGGGCCTCGTGGATCTCCAGGCCCACGCCGTGGCCGGTGCTGTGAGTGAAGTACTGAGCCAGCTTAAATCGCCTTAAGACGCTTCGTGCGGCGTAGTCGACCCTTCCGGCCGGGACGCCCGCGCGCAGGGCCTGGATGGCCCGCTGCTGGGCTTCCAGCACCGCTCCGTAAAGCCTGCGCACCCGCCGTGAGGGGGTGCCCAGGTACACGGTGCGCGTCATGTCCGCCGCATATCCAGCGAGTATAGCACCCAGGTCAAAGATTACCAAATCATCTTTTTGCAACAACTTGGAGGAGGCCCGGGCATGCGGCAAGGCGCCCCGAGGCCCGGAGGCCACAATGGTTTCGAAGGCCACGCCTTCCGCACCCCGGCGCTTCATTCGGTACTCGAGCTCCGCCGCCAAGTCCGATTCCTTGGCTCCGGGGCGGATGAGCGGCCGGATACTCTCAAAGACCTTCTCGGTCAGCCGGCAGGCGCGCCGGATCAGCTCGGCCTCGCCATCGTCCTTCACCAACCGCAGGTCCTCGACCAAGCCCCCGGCGGACTTGAGCGACACCTTGCCCTTGAGCGCTGCCCGCAGACGGGTCACCTGCTGGTAGCTGAGCGACGCCTGCTCGAACCCTGCTCGGCGCGCGCGGCGCTTGCGCAGCCACCCTGCCACCGCTTCCAGCATGCCCCCCCGGGTTTCGACCACCTGGACGCCACGCGCCGTCTGGCGGGCGTGGAGAGTGTAGCGAGGATCCACCCAGAGCACCGCCTCACGCGCGCCGATCACCACCACCCCGGCGCTGCCCCGGAAGCCCGTCAGGTAGAAAATGTTGGGGAGACTGGAGACCACGAGAAAGGGGAGGCGGCGCGCCTCCAGGCGCTCTCTCAACCGTTCCTGCCGGGCCTGCCAGGGCCCTTCCGTCCGGTTGCTGTTCATAAGCGGAGAAAAAAAGGAGGAGACCTCGGTCTCCTCCGTCAGGATACAAGAGTTGGAGGCCGGCGGTTGCCCGCCGTCCTTCTGGAGCTAACCCGGTAAGACTTTGGGCGACACGAAGAAGAGCAGCTCAGTATCCTCGGTCTGCTTCGAGGAGGACTTGAAGAGGTTCCCGAGGATGGGAATCTTGCCCAGCAACGGAACGTAGGACGCGGAATCGTTCTGGCGCGCCACGGTCACGCCGCCGAAGATCACCGTTCCGCCGTCGGGGACCAGCACCTGGGTGGTGGCCGACTGCGTAGTGATGCTGGGGCCCGCGGAAGTCAGCACCTGGCCGGGCGCCGAGTTCTGGACGGAAATCACCAGAAACACGTTGCCATCCGAGGTCACCTGCGGGGTGACGCGGAGGGTCAGCGAGGCCTGCACGTACTGGATGCTGATGGTGTTGTTGATGGTGGTCTGAATGGGAATCTGGGTGCCTTGGGTCACCTCGCCGGCCACGTTGTTCTGCGTGACGATGGAAGGCTTGGAGATGACCTGCGCCAGGCCCTTGGTCTCTTCCGCCGCCAGCAGGCCGTTGATGACGTAGCGGGCTCCCACGTTGGAAATGGCGTACACTCCGAAGCCCGTCAGGGTTTGGTCGGTGCTGGAAACGGACGGATAGTGAGACGAGCTCGCCGTCGCAGCCGAGGTCGTCACCGCGGTGTTTGACCCGGTCTGCCCGGCCTGGATGGTGGTGCCCGACTTATTGATGGCCGTCACCGCCAGGGCGCTCGACAGGGTGCGCAGGAAGGTGCGGTCCACCGACTCAACCCGAGCTTCGATGGCCACCTGCTTGGTCTTGGTATCCAGCTTCTTGATGATCCCCACGATCACCGGAATCTGGCTGGCGATGTCGGAAACGATCAAGGTGTTGGTGCGGTCATCCACCAGGACGTTGCCGCGCTTGGTGAGCGCGCCGCCGCCCCCCCAGGTTTTGAGCATGGTGGAGATAGCCGAAGCCTTGGCGTAATTGATGGTCACGAAGCGGGTAACCAGGGGCTGCGCTTCCAGCCGCGCCTCGGCCAGCTTTTGGGCGGCAGACTGCTCGGCCGTGAGAGTGCTGACCTTGGCGATGCGGAGCACGTTGCCTTCCAGCACCTTGCCCAGGCCGTTGTTCTTGAGCACGATGTCCAAAGCCTGGTCCCAGGGAACGTCGGTCAGAACCATGGTGACCGTGCCGCTCACGTCCGGATCGACGATGATGTTGAGCCCGCTGATTTCGTGGATCAGCCGGAAAAAGTCCTTCAGGTCCACGTTCTTGAGGTTGAGCGAAATGGGCTCACCGGTGTACTCGGGCTTGGAGGAAGCCGCAGCTTCCTGGCCGTTATCGGCCGATTCCGCGCCCCCCTGGCCGCTCGCCGAGAAATTCATGGTCGTGGCGGCCATGGTGTGCGCCGCCGCGTCCGCCTGCTTCAGCTCGGGGTCGGCTGCCGGGGCGGCGGGTTTGGGCGCCGCCGCAGCCGCGCTGTCGGAAGCCGCCGGCAGGACTTTCTGATAATTGGCCGGGGGCTCGGTCGCGGGAGCAGCTGGGGTTGCCGCGGGGGCAGCCTCGGCGACCGGCGGAGCGCTAGGAGGCGCCGCGGGCACCGCACCCAACACGATCTGCACGCCGCCGTCAATCGCTTGCACGTGGTAATGGGGGCGTCCCAGGAGGTCGGCCACCACGCGCGTCACCGCGGGGTCCTTGGCGCGGAACTGCCCCACCCGCACGTCCTTCAGGTGCGGCGAGGTGGCAGCGATGGTGTGGTTACGCAGAGCCGGTTCCGCACCCTGCAAGTCCACCACCAGGCGCGCCGGATTGCTCAGCTCGAAAACCTTGTAAGGCGCAGCGTGCGAAGTGGCGATGTTGACGTAGGTCTCGCCGCTCGGCCCTTCCTGAATGGTCACGGCGTGGACGCGCGCCGGTCCGGTAGGAACCTGCGGAGCCGCCTCGCGCGCCGCCGCGGGGGCCGGATGGGCGGGCGCCGAG
>JBJKQV010000381.1:0-9590 GCA_046704985.1 Terriglobia bacterium | reverse complement strand
TTCGGGATGGCATAAGCTCCTCCTCTTGGGATGGCGCTCGCGATGAGCGCCGGGGCGATCGCACGAGGCGGTGCGCCCGCTCAGACGGCTCGCGTGCTTTCCATGATGCTGACCGTCACGTAAGTTCCGGTGCCGGCGTGGGAATGAATCGCGCCGCGCATGGGACGGGACTTCTTCTTGCGCTTCACCTGAATGGTTCCGTCGCCGTTGTTGTGCTTGGCGATGGAGCCCTGGAGCTGCCAGAAGGCGAAGACCGCCTGCATGAGCCCGGTGGCGCCCACCGGATGCCCGCAGGCGATCAGCCCGCCCGAGGGGTTGACGGGAATCTTCCCCTTCAGCGTGGGCGCGCCCGACTCGATGAACTTGCCGCCTTCGCCGTACCGGCACAGCCCCATGTCCTCGTAGGTCTGAATCTCCGAGGAGGTGTAGGCGTCGTGCAATTCGACGAAGTCGATGTCCTCGAGCGGGTGCTCGATGCCGGCGTGCTCGTAGGCGAGCTTGGAGGCCATGCGCCCGGCGCGGAAGGAATGGACGCCGGGATACTTGAGGCCCTTGTACCAGCTCGGGTCCTCGTGCTTGAGCAGGATCACCTTGCCGTGCGGGCGGTCGGCCATGCGCATGGCGTCGGTCCCGGTGCCGATGCCCGTCACCTTGACGGGGTTGGGGCAGACCTTGGCCGCCACTTCCTCGGAGGCCAGGATGCAGCACGCCGCGCCGTCCGACATCGTACAGATGTCGAGCAAGGTGAGCGGGTAGGCGACCATCGGCGCGTTGCGCACGTCGGCGACGGTCAAGTTCAGGTGCTTCTGCGCCCAGCGGTTGTTGAGGGCGTTCTTGTGGTTCTTGACGCTCACCTGGGCCAGTTGCTCGACGGTGGTGCCGAACTCGTGCATGTGGCGCACCACCATCATCGCGTAGTAGCCGCTGTAGAAGCCTCCGACGGGGTAATCGAAGTTGGTGTCGGAAGCCAGGGCGATGAACTCGTTGCCCTTCCAGGTGTTGACGTGCGACATGGTTTCGAAACCGAAGGCCACGCAGACGTTCATGCGCCCGGAAGCTACCGCCTCCCAGGCCGCCTGAAAACACAGGCCGCCCGTGGCTCCGCCGCCCTCGATGCGCTTGTTGGGCTTGGGACAGAGCCCCAGGAAGTCCGTGGCCATGATCCCGGCCATCAGCTGCCGCGTGAAGTGGTCGGAGAAATAGGACGCCACGCTGCCGTCAATGCGATCACGGCGCAGCTTGGGCACGTCGCGCATGGCGTAGTCGAACGATTCTTTCACCATCAAACGAAAACTCTGGCGGGGATTGGCCTTGGAAAACTTCGTGATCCCGCCAGAGATCATGTACACAGGCCGCATTGGTCACCCCCTCCTAAATTGGATAGGTTACGTCTCCAGAGCGATTGGAACTTTGGGCGCGCGCGTGGCAGAGGCGGACGGCGCACTCCAGCAAATCCTCCGACGGCGCCAGCTCGTCCACCAGGCCCAGGGTCAGGGCCTGGGTAGCCGGAAGGCGCTGGCCGGTGGCCAGAATTTCCAGGGCGGCGGGCTTGCCCAGCAGGCGCGCCAGCCGCTGCGTGCCTCCCCAGCCGGTAATCAGGCCCAGCGCGCCGCCGGGATGCCCGAAGGAGGCGTCGTAGGCGGCCACGCGCGCGTGACAGGCCAGCGCCAGGTCCAAGCCTCCTCCCAGGCAGTAGCCGCGAATCGCCGCCACCACCGGCGCCGGAAAGCGCGCCACGCGCCCGAGCAGCGACTGGCCGCGGCGCGCAAAGCGCCGCGCCGTTTCACCGTCGAGCAAGGTGATCTCTTCGATTTCGGCTCCCGTGGCGAAGGAATTTTCGTTGGCGGCGATGACCACGCCGCGGAAGGCGCTTTCGCGCTCCAGGAGCGTGAGCATCTCTTCCAGGCGCTGCAAGCGCGACTGGGGCAGGCGCGGGTAGAGTTCCTGGGCGGGGAAGGTGACGACCGCCACCGAATTGTGAGAGCGGAGTTCCAAGGTCCGGCCCCTGGCTCCTTTGCGGCGCGGCGGGTGGGCGGCGGGGACACCCGGGCGCTAGGCCGAGCGTTTCACGTGGCGGCGAATGAAGTCGACAATCTCCTGCGTGGAGGCGCCGGGCTGGAACACCGCGCTCACCCCGGCGCGCTTCAGGGGCTCGATGTCTTCGCTGGGAATGATGCCCCCGACGATCAGCAGCACGTCCTCCAGCCCCTGCGAGCGCATCAGCTCGGCGATGCGGGGGACGATGGTGTTGTGGGCGCCGGAAAGGATGGAAATGCCCACCGCATCCACGTCTTCCTGCAAGGCGGCGTTGGCGATTTGCTCGGGGGTCTGGCGCAGGCCGGTATAAATCACTTCCATCCCCGCGTCGCGCAGGGCGCGGGCGACGATCTTGGCTCCCCGGTCGTGGCCGTCCAGGCCGGGCTTGGCTACCAGTACGCGCAGGTGCTTCTCGGTCATAGTTCAGCAACGAACGGCAGGCGGCGAGCCGGGAATCCTAGCACATCGGAGCGCAAAAGGCGACCTTGGCGGGCGTTGTCCGGGCCCTCGACAAACTCCACTCAGGGCTCCCGGTCCGGAAAACGCACAGGTGGCATACCCTTCTCAAGGGGGTCAGGGTGTGCGATCGGACGACCCGGCTGATAGGGGACGCGTGGCAGGGGTCGCTCTTGAGGCTCCGGTCAGTGCACAGGAGGCCTTCCCTGGTCGCCTCCACTACCCGATCTGTGTTCAGTCTGGTTTGCCATCATGTCACCAGATCGGTATCCCCATTAATTTTAACCCCATCGCAATCAGGCCTAACAGAAAAATCATCAGCGCAAAAAAAACGGACCGCACCGCGGCCTTAGCGTCACCTTGTTTCCGCTTGATTCTTGACTCGTTCCACTCCACGCTTTCCAGCAGGGTCGGCAGGAATGCGCCCTTAGTTATACGAGTTTCCTCGTTTGTCCATTCGATCAAATCCTGAAACCGCACGCCACCAAAAAACTCCCGCACGCGAAAGGCCCGATAGGCAAACACAAGGCTTGCGCCGACCGACACGACTCCCAAGCCCAGCAACACTCTTCCCGTCCACGGAAGCTGAGCAGCGAGTCCCGGCGCTTCGGCGGAAAAAACTGCAGCCAGCATTCCGACAATAAAGGCGCCGAGAAGGCCAATCAGGACACCCATTTTCAAATCGAGTGAATCAATAGTCCTCTGGTGTTCCTCAATTTTCTTGATGCCGGTGTCATAGACGAAGTCTACGCCAAGGAGAGGTTGTTCTGGAGTGGAATTGTTCGAGTTGCCCATCGGTACCCCCGATCGGGGACAGACGCCACACAGGCACGCTTAGCGGAACGCGGGTTCTTCGTAGGTGCCGAAGACGCGCCGCAGCACGTCGCACATCTCGCCCAGGGTGGCGTAAGCGCGCACGCATTCGAGGATGAAGGGCATCAGGTTCTGGTCGGTCGAGGCGGCGCTGCCCAGGGCTTCCAAAGTCGACTGCACGCGCGCCGCGTCGCGGCGGGCTTTCAGCTCCTGGAGCTGCCTTCGCTGGCGCGCCGCGGCGTTTTCGTCGATCACCAGGATGTCGATGGGGCGCTTCTCTTCCGTCACCAGCTCGTTGACGCCCACGATGATTTTCTCTTTGCGCTCCACGGCCTGCTGGTAGGCGTAGGCGGCGTCGTGGATTTCCTTTTGCGGATAGCTCTTCTCGATGGCGGCCACCATGCCGCCCAGGGCGTCGATCTTGTCGAAATAGGCGTAGCAGGCGCGCTCGGTGTCGAGGGTGAGCTTTTCGACGAAGTAGGAGCCCGCCAGCGGGTCCACGGTCTGGGTGACGCCGCTTTCGTGGGCGATGACCTGCTGGGTGCGCAGGGCGATGGTGACCGCTTGCTCGGTGGGCAGCGCCCAGGCTTCGTCCAGGGAATTGGTGTGCAGCGACTGGGTGCCTCCCAGCACGCCCGCCAGCGCCTGCAAGGCGGTGCGCACCACGTTGTTGTATGGCTGTTGGGCGGTGAGCGAGCACCCGGCGGTCTGGGTGTGAAAGCGGCAGAGCCAGGAGCGGGGGTCCTTCGCCCCGAAGCGCTCCTTCATCACGCGCGCCCAAATCTTGCGTGCGGCGCGAAACTTGGCCACTTCCTCGAATAGGTCGTTGTGGGAATTGAAGAAGAAACTCAGGCGCGGCGCGAAGGCGTCGACGTCCAGCCCTGTGCGCCGCACCCACTCGACGTACTCGATGCCGTCGCGCAGCGTGAAGGCGAGCTCCTGCACGGCCGTCGAGCCCGCCTCGCGGATGTGGTAGCCGCTGATGGAGATGGGATTCCAGCGCGGCACCTCGCGTGACGAGAAAACGATGCTGTCCACCACCAGGCGCATGGAAGGCGCGGGCGGATAGATGTACTCCTTCTGGGCGATATATTCCTTGAGAATATCGTTCTGAATGGTGCCGGAAATCTTCTTCCAGTCGGCGCCGTTCTTTTCCGCCACCACCAGATACATCGCCCAGAGCATGGCGGCGGGCGAGTTGATGGTCATGGAGGTGGTGACTTCCTCCAAGGGGAGCCCCGCGAGCAAGGTTTCCATGTCGGCGAGCGAGGAGATGGCCACGCCGCACTTGCCTACCTCGCCTTCCGCCAGCGCGTGGTCGGAATCGTAGCCCATCAGGGTGGGCAGGTCGAAGGCGATGGAAAGGCCGGTCTGGCCCTGTTGGAGCAGGTAGTGGAGCCGCCGGTTGGTGTCCTCGGGCGTTCCGAAGCCGGAAAACTGCCGCATCGTCCAGGTGCGGCCGCGGTACATGGTCTGATGAATGCCGCGCGTGTAGGGATACTCACCCGGGTCGCCCAGCTCCCGCGCGTAGTCAAAGCCCGGCAGGTCGGCGGGGGTATAGAGCCGCTCAATGGGGACGCCGGAAAGGGTGGTGAAGGTTTGCTGCCGCTCCGGACGTTTGCTCAGGGAAGGGTCGAGGACCTTCTCCTGCCACACCTGCTCCGCCGTACCCGGTTGGCGGGTGGCCGGCTTCGCCGCACCGTTTTCGACCTCCAAGCCGCCTTTGGGACGTTTGCTCATAGGCTGGGGCTTGACCCTTCGGGCATCTTATGCCAGCGCCAAAGACGATGTCAAACCGGGCTCGGCGGGCTGGAGGGAGGGCAGAGGGCGCCGGCCGTACGACCGGCGCCCCCGGGCCTGCTTACCAGCGGTGTAAGTGATTCTCCGGGTTTGAAGAGGGCGTGACGGGAGTGCCGGGAATGTTCGGGTTGCGGTTGACCTGGCCGCTCAGCGCCTCGCTTACCTCGATATGGTTGCGCGACAGAGTGGTGCCGGTCGCCTGTCCGAACTGGGTGAGGGCCTTGGCGTAATTGGCGCGCGCCTGGGCTTCCGTCCCCTGGGCGGTTACCAGGTCGCGCTCCGCCTGGATGACCAGAAACACCGTCGCTTCGCCGCGCAGGTACTTCTTCTGCTGGGCGTCCAGGGTTTCGGCGGCCAGGGTGGTGGCCTTGACGGCGGCGGCGATCTGCGCCTTGGCCTGAGTGACGGCGATTTCGGCGTTGCGCACGTCCTGGTCCACCTGGTTCTTGGTTTGCTGCAACTGCACGCGCAGCTGGCGGACTTGCAGCAGTGCGGTGGCCATGTCGGCGCGCGCCGCGCGGTTGCGGATCGGAATTTGCAGCGTGGCGCCGAAGGAATAGTTGGGATAGCTGCCGTGGAACATCTGCGTCATGGATTGGAAAAGTCCCCCGCTCACTACGGCAGGCGCGATGGTAGCTCCTCCCGCGCCCTGGCAAACGTTGGAAGTCAGGCTATACCCGCTCGGGCAGACCAGGCTGTTGCCGGATAGTCCGGTGGGCGCGTAGGTGGCAAAGATGTCGAGGCTGGGCAGCATGGCGTTGCGTGCCGCCTGCACCGTGATGTCCTGGTTGCGGATATTCAACTCCGCCTGGCGGACTTCGGGGCGGTTGGCCTCCGCTTCTTTCAAAGCCTGCTCGAGCGGCGGGATGTCGCCGGTCGAGGGCGAGGGCAGCTGGTCGGTGGCGTCAATCTGCACGCTCGCCAGTTGCGGGTCCACGTGCTTGGAGATGGCGGTCTTGAGCATCTCCTGCTGTTGCAGGTAAGTCGTCTGGGCGACGATCAGGTCCTGCTGCCGCGCCGCCACCTCCGATTCGGCGCGCACCACCTCGATAGGCGCCAGGGTCCCGATTTCCACCTGCCGTTTATTGTCCGCGAGCAGTTTCTGCGCGTAGGCGAGGGCCTGCTCCGCCACCCGCCCGTTTTCGCGGTCGTAGAGGAGCGTGTAGTAAAGATTCAGGACGTTGGTGACCGTGGTGATGACTT
This sequence comes from Terriglobia bacterium, assembly GCA_046704985.1. Classification (GTDB taxonomy): domain Bacteria; phylum Acidobacteriota; class Terriglobia; order UBA7540; family UBA7540; genus JBJKQV01. The sequence goes on along the minus strand of JBJKQV010000381.1, from coordinate 3,281 downwards.
GCTGCTTGAAGGTGCTGTCGGCCAGGTGAACGTCATTCTTGGCGATGCGCAGGTATTTGGCGTTGGCGCGGTAGCCGAAGCCGTTCAGGAGTTTCTGGTTGAAGCCTATGGTCAGGCCGGTGGGAACCTGGGGATTGAACAGAGTGTTCAGCGAGGTGGTGGATTGCCGGTTGCCGCTCATTGCCACCACCATGCTGGTGCCGGTCATGAAGCCCTTGGCAAAATAGGTGGTGACGTTGGAGGTTTGCGTGGTCACGAGAGGCACGCCGCTGACCACCGTGTAGTTCAGCGGCGAGGTGTTGAAATCCCATCCGAAGTTCACGCCCGCCACCGGGTCGCAGCAGGTGACACTGCCGGTGTTGATGGCGCCGCCGCCGCCCGTCAAGCCGCCTGCCGAACCCGTGCCGGCGCTGCTGCCGGCCCCCGACCCTCCGGCAAAGGCCGTTACGCCTCCGAACAACGCCGGATTGATGCCGCGGAAGCCGCCGCCGCTCTTGGTGCGCAGCAAGTCGGTTTGCGCGTAGGCTTCCGTAAAGCGCGCCACGGCGATGTCGAGATTGTTTTCGAGCGCCAGGGCGATGGTGTCCTGAAGCGAGAGGCGCAGCTTGCCGTTCTCGATCAGCGAACTGAGCCGCGGCGAGTTGCTTAGCCGGACGGGCGGAACCATGGGCGCCGTGTAGGGCTGCAACACACTGGGGAACCACCCGGTGTGCAGGATGTTGGTATCAATGACCGGGTTGGGAACCCCGGTCTGTTGGGCGCGTAGCCCGGCCGGGCTCCACGCTATTCCCAAAATCCCCGCCAGAAGCACTCCAAGCAGCCGCTTGCGGGCCGGCCAGCCACTGATTCGATTGCTCATCACGTGTCCTTTCCTTCTCCGTCCACTGGAGTTTGCGAGCGCCTTACGCCATCAAACTATATCTACGAAACTTTTAGACGCGCGGTTTCAGGGAATTGTCAGCAGGCGAAATCACCTCGGGGTGGGTCGCGAGGAACGGTGCATCTCCGCGCGCCCTGGCAAGCGGGGAACCGAGTGAGCCAACTCCTTCTGCACCGCAGGTCGTCTGCCGTGCCAGGACTCAAGCGCAGCGTCGGCGGAGCAAAGAAGTTTAACATCGGCCGCTTACCCTGACAACCGCTCCCGCCCGCTCTTTCCCGCCGGTTTCCGGCTCCCCCGGGAGCCGCTGCGGCAAAATCCCGCGCGGCGCGAGCTTGTACTGAACAGCAAGTTTCCTTCCAAGGTATCATTCCCAAGACTATGAAAACATGAGGGCTTAGCGGGCGCCGGGGAGGCGCGGGACAGAACCTTTGTCCGTCTTTGGCACACCCCTGTCCGAAGACGAACAGATGGCGCGGCTTGACAACGCCCGGCGCTGCGGTTTTACTTCTCTCCGGGAGTCGAATCTTGTCCCGCAACCTCCGGTTGACACTGGCCTACGACGGCACCGACTTCGCCGGCTGGCAGCGCCAGCCCGACCATCCCACCGTGCAGGCGGCGCTGGAAGGCGCCCTGGCCCGCGTGCTGGGGGAGCCGGCGGCGGTCTGCGCCTCCGGGCGCACCGACGCAGGAGTCCACGCCGCCAACCAGGTCGCAAACTTCAAAACCGCGTCGCCCATCCCCTGTCCCAATCTTGCCAAGGCGCTCAATGACCTGTTGCCGGTGAGCGTCCGGGTGAAAGAGGCCGCCGAGGCTGCCGAAGAATTCCATGCCCGCTACGACGCGCGCGCCAAGACGTACCGCTACCGCATTTTGACCGCGCCGGTGGCCTCGCCTTTCATGGCGCGCTACGCCTGGCACTATCCCTATCCGCTCGATGTCGAAGCGATGCAAGCGGCGGCGCGTCTGCTCGCGGGCCGGCACGACTTCAGCGCCTTTGCTGCCTCCGACCCGGCCGCCGCGGACGAGGCCAAGCAGAAGTCCGGCGTGCGGACGGTTTTTCTTTCCCGCCTGAGTCGGCGGGCCGGCGGGCGCCTGCTCTTGTACGAAGTGCGGGGTAGCGGCTTTCTCTACCACATGGTGCGCAACATCGTCGGAACGCTCGTCGAGGTGGGACGAGGGAAGTGGCCGCCTCAGCAGGTTTTGGAGATTCTGGAATCGCGCGACCGCCGCCGCGCCGGCCCGACCGCGCCTGCGCAGGGGCTCTGTTTGTGGAAGGTTGAATACGAGCAGGCTTCCCGATGAATCCGGGGCGGGACCGTTGCCTGATTGGAAGACTGCTCCCTCCGCCCCGGCGGGGCGGGAGCGCAGGCCGTTTTTCGAAGCCTGGTCAGGCGAGAACCAAACGCCTTCTTACCAAAAGTCCGATTCCCAGCAGTCCGATAAAGGTAAGCTCCAGCGTGCCGGGCTCAGGCGTTGACACGCTATCGTAGGTGAAAGTAGTCACCGTCCCCGTCCAGGATGCGGTACCGCTATTCAAGGCTTCGGCGGAAAAAGGCGTCGCGTACCCGTAACCCCACGAGAACGGGCTTCCGAGCACGTTCGAAAAGTCGGAAGATCCGCCGCTCGAGCCGACATAGTTTTCACCATAAACCTCATTGTTGCAAAGCCCGTAGCCGCAAGTGCTGTACTCCGGGTTGTAAACGTACGCGAGGGAGCTTCCCGTGGCCGAAAGAGTTCCGTTGGTCGTGCCGCTTTCGCCTGTGATCAGGCCGTTGAGGTCAGTTACCGTGTAAGTGAGTTCGAAATAGCTGAAGGCATCGACGTTGGATGTCGCAGTGACGGACCCGGCGCCATTGCCCGTCCCTGTGAAGGTGAGGCTAAAGCCGTCAGTAACCGGCGTGAAGGTGAAGTCGCTGGCAGTCCATGGGCTGTCGTACGCGTATTTTGACGTGCTGTTGTTGTAGGAATAATTATCGGAGCTCACCGAAGTGAACGAGAACTCAAGCGAGCCGATCGTGCAGGTTGTACCCATCAGGTCTGACAAACTCGCGGTGCCGCAGGTGTCCGCCCTGGCCGGGCGCGGCGAAGACAGTAAACAGACAACTGCCGCCAACACGAAGCAAGAGACTACGCGAAGGTGTCGCATTGAGATTTTCCCTCCAATGCGCGTTGCGCAAAAACTCGAGAAAAACCGTCATCTTGCTGGCAATTAATCTCACCCCAGCCGTTCTATCCAGCCTTCTCGCGTTTCGTCGCGCGATTTGGCACCGGGAGTATCCTCGCAATGGCCGGCTGACCGCTGGCGAGGCCCCCCGTGCTGATGGGACGGGGGTGGCGCAAAGGCCCGCGCACGCTCGCACTGGCGGAGGATTTCGAGTAAAATAGGCGAGCAGGGCGGGAT
>JBJKQV010000380.1:0-2878 GCA_046704985.1 Terriglobia bacterium | reverse complement strand
ACGTTAATCTGGTCCACGATGGCGACGATGGTGGTTTCCGTAGGCACCTCGTCGGGGAACCAGGGAAAGCTAGCCTCGCGCCCGCGGCAGCAATAGACGGTCTCGCCGGCCCCCGCGCCCACGCTGTCGAGCGCCAGCATCTTGGCGCCCTCGTCGGCGCCCGCGGCGTTGAGGGGCTGAATGATCAGAATCTTCTTTTGCCGCAGGGAAGGGTTCTTGATAGTGGCGACCACGTTGCCGACGACGCGGGCTAGGAACATAGGAGTCAGGTGTCAGGATTCAGGAGCCAGGATACCGAAAGCCCAAGACTGAAGTTGCATTGACTGTTTATCCTTTACCCTTCACCCTTTACCCTTTATTTTTCGTCCAGCTTGACCGAATCGACGACGCCGACGATGGCGGTATCCACGGGCCGGTCCTTGCAGGTTTCGGCCATGCGCGCCGAGCTGCCTTGCACAATGATGACCGTCTCGCGGAAGCCCGCATCCACGGTATCCACGGCCACGTAGTATCCCCCGCGTCCCGGCGCCCCGGCGGGCTTCTTGCCCTGGACCTCCTCGGGCGTCAGCGGGGTGACGATGAGCAGCTTCTTGCCCTCCAGGCGGGGGTCCTTGCGCGTGGCGACGACAGTTCCGACAACTTTAGCCAGTAACATTTCGAAGTCTCGTCGGCAATGGGAAGAAAAGGGTAAAGGTTCAAGTGTAAAGGGTAAAGCCCGTGGCCGATGACGCTAGGCTTACCCTTTACCCTTCACCCTTCAGACTTCTGCCCGCAGCCTATGGGCGCTGGTTATTTCGAGCTGCCGCTCTTGCCGATGGGCAAGGTATCTTCCAGGGACGGGTGCGGACGCGGGATCACATGCACGGCGATCAGCTCGCCGACCCGCCGGGCCGCCGCGGCGCCGGCGTCGGTTGCCGCCTTCACCGCCGCCACGTCTCCGCGCACCAGCGCCGTGACGTAGCCCGAACCGATTTTCTCCCATCCCACCAGCGTGACTTTCGCGGCCTTCACCATGGCGTCGGAAGCTTCGATCATGGAAACCAGGCCTCGAGTTTCGATCATGCCAAGGGCTTCACCCATCGTCATCCTCCAGAAAAGCTCAAAGTCGAAAGTTGAAAGTCGAAAGGTCCCTTGCGGGAGCCGGGAATTCTCCGGCTTCGAACTTCGCCTCTCGACCCCTACCTTGCGCGGCCGCTACATGCGCCGCGGCTTGAGATTGCGTACCGCTTTTTCCACCAGCGCTTCCAGATCTTCCCGGGTAAGCCCCGCGGAACGCCCGGCCGGACGCGCCCCGTCGGTGACCGGGCACACGTCAGTGCGCTCGATCGCCGGGGCGCTGGGGCCGAAGTAAGCCCGCCGCGCCGACAGCAGTTTATCTACCTCCGAGCCGGAGAGCAAGACCTGTCGCCCCAGGAGCTCCGTCACCAGTGAAATTTTGGCAAAGTGCTCCACTGTCTCCATGCGGTAGTAAGCGGTGGCCAGGTCCGGGCCGCAGGTCACCACGCCGTGGTTGGCCATCAGGATTGCGTCGTGCGCCCCTACCAGGGGGGTCAGCGCATCGGTAAGCTCGGGGGTTCCGGGCGTGCCGTAGCGCGCCAGGGGAACGCAGCCCAGCGACAGCACCACTTCCGAGATGAGCGCCTTGTTGAGCGAGAGCCCCGCCGCCGCGTAGCCAGTGGAGGTGGGCGGATGCGCGTGCACCACCGCGTCCACGTCCCGCCGCCGCCGGTAGATGAGCAGGTGCATCTGGATTTCGCTGGTCACGTTGCGCCGGCCGCTGATCTTCTTGCCCGCGTAATCGCAGATCACCAGGTCGTCGGGCTGCATCGAGCCCTTGCTCATGGTGGTGGGGGTGGAGAGGATGCGGTGGTTGTCCAGGCGCGCCGAGATGTTGCCGTCGTAGCCGGCCACGAACCCCAGGCGGTGAATCGCCCGCCCGATTTCGACAATTTCCTTCCGCAGCTCGTCTTCGGTGCGAATCATGACTCGTGGATTTCCCGTCCGCGTTGGGTGGGGCCTTGCCGGATCACCGCGCGCGCCAAACCATCCCGAACGTTAATCGAGGGTGGGCGATTTGTCAAGACACGAGACCCGCGGCGGGCACCTGGCAGCCGTGCTGTGGGGCGAATCCACACGGGGCTTGGCGCTTGCCCCGCGTGGTCGTAAAATGATCCGGTCACTATTTCAGGCGCCAGGGAGCCGTCGATGCGCATTGTGTTGGGAGCCGACCACGCGGGATACGAGATGAAGCAGGATCTGATCGCCTACGTCCAGAGCCTCGGCCACGAGGCCGTGGACGTGGGGACTTCGAGCGCGACGGCGCCCGACGATTATCCCGACTACGCCGCCGCCCTGGGCGCCGCCCTGCGCGAAGGGCGGGCGGAGCGCGGCATCCTCATCTGCGGGAGCGGCGTCGGGGCGTCGGTCGCCGTCAACAAAATCCCCGGCATCCGCGCCGGGCTCTGCCACGACACCTACTCCGCCCACCAGGGCGTTGAGCACGACGACATGAACGTGCTCGTCCTGGGCTCGCGAATCATCGGCCAGGAGCTGGCGCGCGAACTGGCCCGCCACTATCTCGCCGCGCGCTTCAGCGGTGAGGAGCGGCACGTCCGGCGCCTCGGCAAGGTCAAGAAGATCGAGAGCCAATACCTGAAGGGCGCCTAGCACCCGCACCGCGCAGCCTGCGACTTCAGCTCATCAGCCGGTAGCGCACCGCGAAATAGATCACGTAAACCCAACTCAGCAGGCCGTGGAAGAGCGCCCACAGGATGCTCTTGTTGAGGCTGAAGGAGAGCACCATGGCCAGCGCCGTCCCGAAGGAAATCCCCTGCCTTTCGATTTCGCGCATGACAACCTCCCCGTATGGGGTTTGGGG
>JBJKQV010000379.1:0-15675 GCA_046704985.1 Terriglobia bacterium | reverse complement strand
ATCTCTGGATTCTTTCCCGCGCCTCGGTCCTGAAGGATGAACAGGGCAAACCTCTGCGTTTACTCGGGTCACAGCTGGATATCACAGAACGCAAGCGCGCGGAACAGCATCTGGCTGCCAGTGAAGGCCTGCTGCGGGAGCTGATTAAGCACACCCCGGCCGCCGTGGCCATGTTTGACAAGGAAATGCGCTATCTGATGACCAGTGATCGCTGGCTGACCGATTACCATCTGGAAGGGCAAGAGCTGGCGGGCCGGTCCCATTACGAAGTCTTTCCCGAGATACCCGAGCGCTGGAAAGCGGCGCATCGCCGGGCCCTCGCCGGTTCGGTCGAACGCTGCGACGAAGACCCATTCTCGCGCGCTGACGGCAGCCTGGAATGGTTGCAATGGGAGGTTCTCCCCTGGCACGACGCAGCCGGAGAGGTCGGGGGGCTGATTGTCATGTCTCAGCCCATCACGGAGCGCAAACGCGCCGAAGAGGCACTGCGGGAGAGCGAGGAACGGTTCCGCAGCTTGGTGGAAAACGCCACCGTAGGCATCTATCGCACCACCGCCGACGGGCGCATCCTGATGGCCAATCCCGCCCTGGTCAAAATGCTGGGCTATGAATCCTTTGAGGATCTCGCTTCTCGCAACCTGGAGGAGAACGGCTTCGCGTTGGACTATCCGCGAAGTGCCTTCCGAGCGCGCATGGATCGGCAAGGCGAAATGCGCGGACTGGAGTCCTCCTGGACCCGCCGCGATGGGAAAAGGATTTTTGTCCGCGAAAGCGCCAAGGCCGTGCGCGATGAGGAGGGTAAACTTCGCTATTACGACGGCATCGTGGAGGACATTACCGAGCAGAAGCGCGTCGGAGAGGACTTGGTCAAGCTTCGCAAGGCCGTCGATACCTCGGGCGAGGCCATCTTTATGACCGACCGCGAAGGGATCATTACTTTTATCAATTCCGAGTTTTCCAAGCTCTATGGCTACTCGGAGTCGGAAGTGGTCGGCAAGACGACGCCGCGCGTCCTGAAGGGCGGCGCCATGAAGTCCGAGCGCTACGAAATCTTCTGAAACACCATTCTCAGCGGAGAGGTGGCGTGGGGGGAGATCGTCAATAAGACCAAGGACGGACAATTGGTAACCGTGGACAGCTCCGTGAACCCGATTCAGGATGAGCGGGGCAATATCACGGGCTTCCTGGCCATCCAGCGCGATGTGACCCAGAGGAAACTGCTGGAGGAACAGTTCCGCCAATCGCAGAAAATGGAAGCCGTCGGGCGGCTGGCTGGAGGGGTCGCGCATGACTTCAACAATCTGCTCACCATTATCAACGGCTACGCGCAACTGATGCTGGAACGTGTCGCGGACGATGTGACCCTGCGGACGCACATGGGCGAGATTCTGAAAGCCGGCAACCGGGCAACCGCGCTCACCCGCCAGCTCCTGGCCTTCAGCCGCAAACAGGTCCTGGCGCCCAAGGTTCTGGACTTGAACGCGGCGTTGGAGGGCATGCAGAAGATGTTGCGCCGCCTGATTGGCGAAGACGTGGAGTTGCAGGTGCACGCCGAAGAAGATTTGGGGCAGATGAAGGCGGACCCCACGCAGATCGAGCAGGTACTTCTCAACCTGGCGGTCAACGCGCGCGACGCCATGCCGCGGGGCGGCGTCTTGGTTCTGGAAACCGCCAATGCCGACGTGGACGAGACTTACGCGCGCAGCCATCCCGACGCGCGGCCCGGGCGCTATGTGATGCTGAGCGTGAGCGACAACGGGGATGGCATGGACGCCCAAACCCTCTCCCACATCTTCGAGCCCTTCTACACCACCAAAGGGCTTGGCAAGGGCTCCGGCCTTGGCCTTTCCACGGTCTACGGCATTGTGAGGCAGAGCGGCGGGCACGTGAATGTGTACAGCGAAGTGGGAGTGGGAACCACCTTCCGGGTCTACTTTCCGCGATTGGATGAGGCGGTGTCGACAGTGGACGAAGAGGTTGCCGAAAGGCCGGTCGAATCGGGCGTGGAGACTATCTTGCTGGTGGAAGACGAACCCGGTGTGCGGGCACTGGCCGAAAGGACTCTTCAGACGCATGGCTACACGGTGCTTTCGGTAGGACGTCCCGAGGATGCATCGGAGTTCTGTACTCGGCACGATGGGACAATTCACCTCCTGTTGACCGACGTCATCATGCCGGGAATGAACGGCAAGGAATTATGGGACCGACTCAAGACCGAGTGCCCGGAAATAAGAGTGTTGTTTACTTCCGGCTACACGGCGGACGCCATTGCCCGGCACGGGGTATTGGATGAAGGCGTGGCGTTCCTGCCCAAGCCTTTTACCCCACGCGAGCTGTTGCGCAAAGTCCGGCAGACGCTCGACGCCTGACCTTTTGCAGCCCCCGGGCGGGTCGTCGCCGTTTCTCTAAGCCCTCCTTTGTCGCGAACCGCTTGACAGGGAAGGGAATCAAGTCTAGGATGCGTTGACCCCAGGAATTCATTCGTCAGGGCTTTATTCTAAAAACCCAAGCTTCGGGCGGCGCGCCGCCGAGGAGGATTTGACCATGCCCAAATATGTCATTGAGCGGGAGATTCCGGGTGCGGGGAAGCTGAGTTCGCAGGAGATCCAGGCGATTTCGCAGAAGTCCTGCGCGGTGCTGAGCAAGCTGGGCCCGCAGATTCAGTGGGTGGAAAGCTACGTGACCGGCGATAAGATCTATTGCATTTACATCTCCCCCAACGAAGAGATGATCCGCGAACACGCGAAGCAGGGGGGCTTTCCCGCCAACCGCATCTCCGAAGTGAAGCGCATGATTGACCCCACGTCGGCGGAGTAAGGTCGCGCTGTAGCGCCGGTCCCAAGCCTTCCGCATGACCGGCGTCCTCGGTAGGCTGTGGAGAGGAAACCGTAGGGGCGGGATTCCAAACCCGCTCCTACCGGGCTTGTCCCCGCGCCCCGGGCTGCCAGGGGGCCGATTATTCTTCGCTTTTCTCGGGTCGCAGCAGGGGAAACAGAATCACGTCGCGAATGGAGCGCGAGTTGGTGAGCAGCATGGTGAGGCGGTCGATGCCGATGCCTTCGCCGCCCGCCGGCGGCATGCCGTAGCTCAAGGCGCGGATGTAATCCTCGTCGATGGCGTGCGCGGTCAGGTCGCCCTTCTCGCGCAGCATTTGCTGGTACTCAAAGCGGTCGCGTTGTTCGGCGGGGTCGTTGAGCTCGCTGAAGGCGTTGGCAATTTCCATTCCCGCCATGTATAGCTCGAAGCGCTCCACAAAGTCCGGGTTGTCGGGCTTCTGCTTGGAGAGCGGCGAGACCTCCAGGGGAAAATCCAGGATAAACGTCGGCTGGATGAGCCGGCTTTCACACACGGCCTCGAAGAGCGCTTGCAAGGCGGTTCCGGGCGCGGTGCCGGAGGGCAGGTGCAGGGGTTCCTCGTTGCCTCCCGCGGCGGCCGAGCGCTGGTTGTGGGCTTCCACCCACTGAAAGACCGCCTTGGGCTCGCGCAAACCGTCGAGCGAGGGGCGCTTGGCTGCCTCGCGCGGCCAGAAGTGCACCACCGCTTCCTTCATTGTGAAGCGCTCGAATTTGGCGAACGAAATCTGCTGCCCGTCGAACTCAAATTCCAGCTTGCCCGTGACCGCCTGCGCGACGTGGCGCAGCAGGCGCTCGGTCAGATCCATCATGTCCTGGTAATCGGCGTAGGCCTGGTAGAACTCCAGCATGGTGAACTCGGGGTTGTGCTGGGTGGAGATGCCTTCGTTACGGAAGTTGCGGTTGATCTCGTAGACGCGGTCGAAGCCGCCCACCACCAGGCGCTTCAAGTAAAGCTCCGGCGCGATGCGCAGATAGAGGTCGAGGTCGAGGGTGTTGTGGTGGGTAACGAAGGGCCGCGCCATGGCGCCCCCGGCCAGGGGTTGCATCATGGGCGTCTCGACTTCCAGATAGCCCTCGCCATCCAGAAACTGCCGCAGGGCGCGAACCAGTACCCCGCGCTTCTCAAAGACCTCTCGTACCCCGGCGTTGACGATCAGGTCCACGTAGCGGCGCCGGTAGCGCACCTCGACGTCCGTCAGGCCGTGCCACTTCTCGGGCAAGGGGAGCAACGCCTTGGAGAGAAACGTCAGGTGTTCGGCGTGCACGGTCAGCTCGCCCGTGCGCGTGCGGAACAGATAGCCTTCGGCGGCGATGATGTCGCCCAGGTCGAGGAGCTTGAACAGTTCCCAGTCGCGCTCGCCCACCGCGTCCTTGCGGACGTAGATTTGCAGGCGCTGGCCGCCTCCCGCCAGGTGGGCAAAACCCGCCTTGCCGTGCGGGCGCAGGCTCATCAGCCGCCCCGCCACGCGCACCGTCACCTTTTCGGCGCCTAATTCTTCGCCCGTGCGCGCCGCGTACTCGGACACAATGTTCGGAATCTGATGGGTGACGGCAACTTTGCGCGGATAGGTCTCAAAACCCAGTTCTTCAATGGCGCGCAGCTTCCTCTGGCGCTGTAACTCCAGTTCCGAAACCTCTCGCGACGGGTCAGGCAATGAAATCTCCTTAGTGATGCAAAACCGGAATTATAGGGGCGCGGTGGGTTGGCGTCAAGAAAGGCGAAGGGCCGCAAAGCGCCAGGCGATGCGGCGCAGTTCATTCTACCGCAGCCCCGAGCCGCCAACGCTGTGTCATGAAAGCAGTTGTGGCAAGGGCTGACGGATAGGGGGGACGTAGCAAACCGCCCTTTCCTCTTGGCAGGTTTTCGCCTGGACTGCTAGCTCCCTTTGGCCTATATTAAAAGTGACGAGCATGAATTGGTGGGCAGGGGTGGTCATTCTGGCCGTCGCGGGAACCGTTTTACGGTGGCTGCTTCGAAGTGCGCCTTCCGCCTCCCAGGCGAAGGGCTGGTTGCCCTTGAACGCCGAGCGCGAAGCCATTTACCAGTCAGCGGCGCAGGCAGTGGGGACGCAGGGCGCCATTATGGCCATCTCCCTGAACGAGGCGCTGGAAGAGCACGCCGAAGGGCGGGATGAGATCGCCTGGAAGCTGGTGCGCCTGGTGGCGGGCGAATGGGAGCGCTCGGGGACGACCCTGGTGGCGCTGCTTCAGGCCATGAGCAAGTTCATGCCCGACGTTCGCCTGGCGATCTCGCTCCGCAGCCTCTCGTCCCACCGCTTCAAGACCCGCACCATGAGCGAGTTCTTTCGCATGCACGAGCTGCTTGACCAGCTCGTCTTCCGCTCCAAGCTGCGCTTCCAGCTCCAGGTTAGGATGCTGCGCCGGGCGCTCGACGAGCTCACCCGCGAGTTCCGCAAGGTGTACGGGCGCGCCGCGCGCCTCGAGTACCACCCGCCGGAATTCTGGCAGAGCCTGGACCCCTTCTTCCACGATTTCGACCTACTGGCCAAGGGGAACCTGCTGGCCTTCCGGGTCTTCCTCTCCTGCTTGCCGGATGCCAAGGTGGCCGCCTTCGGCGCCGCCACCGTGGCGGCCGTGCAGCGCGACCGCCGCCCGACTGCCGTCAGGGTGCGCGTGTAATCTTCCCACGCCTTGGGGCCTGTCTCACTTTCTCCCCGCCTTGGGAGTCCGGTCGTCGCCGGGTGGTGCAGCAGGTTCTTGAGCACGAACAGCCCATAGAACAAATAAGGAGGCGCGGGACCGGCTTCCCAGGTGCGGTGGATCTGCGTGTCCTTCCAGTCCCACAGTCGCGACTGATCCAGGTCCACGTTGGTGGGCAAGGCGTCCCACCAGCCGCGCGGATAGAAGAAGGCTCCAATCACCTGAATCCACACCGCCATCAGCACCGCCACCACCGCCACGATCCTCAACGCCGGAACGCTCCGCACGCGCGGCACGATGGGCAGTAACAGGCAGATCAGGAGGGGGAGCAGGTCGGCCAGGTAGCGCGGCCCGAAGCACCATCCCGCCCACCAACTTCCCAAGGCGGTCTGCTCGACAAACACCCCCCCCATGCCCACCAGCAGGTAGCGGCCCCAGCCGTAGGAGTTTTCCTTCCAGACGCGCGCCGCGCCCCACAAAGCCAGCACTGTCCAGGGTATGTAAATGAGCAGGCCGCGCGAGGGGCTGATGAGCAGCCCCGCCGCCGCTTCCACGATCGCCCAGACCCGCGCCTCCGGCCCCACGAGCTTGTAGCCTTGCACCAGGGGAGTGGCGTATCCGCCCAGCAGCCGGTGGAAGAAATAGAGATTGTAAGAAAGCACCAGCGTTCCCAGGACGGCCAGGGGAACGAAAAAGCGCAGGAACTCGCCCTTGCCCCGGCGCGCGAAGTAAATCAGGAAAGGCAGGACGATGGCCACGTCGGCGGGCTTGTTGGCGGCGGCGGCGGCCAGCGCCACGCCTGCCCACCACGCCCGTCCCCGCCACTCGGCGTGGCTCCACAGCGCCCAGAGCAGCAAGGCGAAGCTCAATTGCGTGAACCCGTGCCGCCAGAGTCCTTGCGCCGAGATGCTCCACACGCTTCCCGCCAACCCGTAGACGAGGGTGAGCAGCAGGCTGAGGTGGGGAGAGATGATTTTGCGCAGGGCGAAATACAAAATTACCGCCGAAAGCGCCGCGATGAGGCTGGCGGCGAGCTTTTCCATGATGTCGATGAGGGTCATCAGCACCAGGTCGCCCATCACCAGGGGCGGGTGCTGGCGGGCCACCAACCAGGCGGGCACGACGTAGAGCGGCGTGATGACGAGCGGCATGATAATCGGGTAGGCGGACATCCAGTGGCCGTGCGAGCGCGCCACAAAGTAGGTGCCGTTCACGCCTCCCGCCGCCGCCACGTAGGGCTCGATCCAGCCGTCCAGATAAAGGGAGTGATTCAGCAGCAGGCAGAAGGGCAGCACGCGTGCCGGCGCCGTATCGCTAAAGCGGATGTCGCGGAAGTTGACGTTGTAGGCGACGAACAGGAGCAGAAACAACAGCAGGGCGGAGACAGGCTTGGAGCCGGCGGGCGGCGAAGCGGGCGGAGGAGTGGCGTCTGAATCCATGCGCGGGCGCGGCCGGACGGTGGAAACGGCCGCGCGGCCATTCTTCAATTCTCCCCGCGACTTGTCAACCGCGAATCGGCTTCCTCCCGCCCGCCGCGGCGCGTGCTTAACGGCACTCTGCGTTTTCCACAAAACCCGCCAGGGAAGTTCCCAGGGCCTGCATCTTGCTCGAAAGCACCTGTTCCAACGAGGCCAAGCTCTGATGGTCGCCTTCGTCGCGGACGTCAAAGGCCTTCTCCTGGCCGCAGATCTTCTGGTGCTCGAGCGGACGCCCGGGCCGCAGTTTGGACATCAGCGCGTCGTCACCGTAAATGGCGCGTCCGCCCACCGTGACCAGCAGAACGTCCTGCGGGCGGGCGTTCACCAGCGCCCGATCGGCAGTGCCGCCTTGGGCGCGCACCACCAGCAGGTCGGCCTCCAGGCCGGGAGCGAGCGCGCCGAGGCGGGTGCTCAGTCCCGCCAGCCGCGCCGGGCGCGAGGTGACCATGTCTACCAGTTCCTGGTCGCTGAAAACTGGAGGCTTCTGCCGGGCGTTCCAGGCGGCGGCGTAGCGCTACTCTTCGAGCATGCAGCTGCTCCCCGAAGGGCTCCAGTCGCGCGCCAAGGCGATGGTCACGCCGGCATCCTTGGCGGCGGCCACGTCGGCGGTCTGCCCGTAGAGCGCAAAGTTGGAGTGCGGCGACCACACCAAGCCCACGCGGTTGGCGGCCATTTGAAGATAGTCATCGTAATCCAGCGCCACGCCGTGAATCACCACTACGCCGGGACGCAGGAATCCGCGCGCTGCGAGCATTTTGAATTCCCGGTGCGCGCTGGCGTCCTTCCCTTCCGCCACGTGCAGCAGCAGCGAGTGGATCGTCCAGGCGGCGAGCCCTTCGCGCAGTTTTTGCGCCTGCTCGACGGGCGTTTGGAACGGGAAAATGTCGTAGTCCACCTTTTCAGGCTGTCCGGCGGGATAGAGCTCGGAGCGAAAGTCGAGATTGCGCGCCAAGCCCTTCAGGCAGACTTGGCCGGGGATGGGCCGCATGCTGCCCACTGTGGAAGTGGCGCCGCCGATGATCGCCTTGATTTCGGCGTAGCGCTCCATGTCGCACGACAATCCTTCCTTCACCATGGCGCCGTGGGGGTCCACCAGGGCCTTGAGGTACGAAGGCATGGCTTGCCACTCGTAGCGGTCGCCCACCATGTGGGGCGGCGACCAGCGCGGCAGGACGTTCCAGGTCAGATGATTGTGCAGATCGATGAGGCCGGGAAAGATGACGCCGTCCGTCTCGACGACCGGCGTGCCCGCCGGGGCCTGCACCGAGGTCCCCACGGCGGCAATCAGGCCCTGGCGGACCAGCACCTCGCCGTGCTCGATGACGTGATGGGGAGTGACCAGGGTGCCTTTCAGGATGTAGGCGTCCTGGGCGCGCGCGGGCAGGCTCCACGCCAGCCCGACCAGGATAAGGACGATGACGCTGATGCGTTTCGACATGATGAACCTCGCAGTAGGATGCGCCGCCGGAGCTTCCCGGCGGCGCGGATTACTTCTTGAGCGGCCACCGGCCCGCGTCCTGGGAGCCGGGTACCAGCGGTAACAGCGCCGGCATGGCAAGCAGGAGCAGAGATTTCCTGAACATCCATGAACTCCCGGTTCGTGCCCCGATGAGCAAGCGAGAGCCATTCTACACGCTGGCAGCCTCGGCGGACGAAAATCTCGCCCGCGGCGCGCGGGCGTTGAGGGTTGGGCCGCGCCGGGGTAGACTGCCGGGGAGGGAATCGGTGCGGGGAGGGAAATCGTGAAGGCATCGGAAGATTGGGAAGGGCGCTACGCGGCGTGGCGCGAGTACGTCGAGGGCGTGGTGCGCGCCGTCGAGCGGGGCAGGGAAATTCCGTCCGGCGCGCTTCCGCCGGCGCCCGCAACGTTTGCGCCTCCCGCGCGAGGCTTCAAGGCGGTCTTCTGCGCGCCGCACCCCGACGACGAAAGCCTGAGCGGGGCGCTGGCCCTGCGCTGGCGTCTGGAGGCGGGCGCGCAGGTCATCAACTGTGCCGTCACCCTGGGCAGCGACCGCGCGCGGCGCTCCCGCCGCCGAGGGGAATTGCAAGCGGCCTGCCGCGTGCTGGGATTCGAGCTGGAGATTCTCTCCGGTCCCGAAGGCCTGGAGAGTGTCAATCCCCGGACGCGCCGCGAGCAGCCGGAAGCCTGGAAGGAGAAGGTGCGCATCGCGGAGGAGTTTTTCGACCGCGTGCGGCCCGACGCGGTTCTGGCGCCGCACGGCGACGACTTTAACTCCACGCACCTGGGGACCCATGCGCTGGTCGTCGAGGCCCTGGGTGCGCACCTGGAGCGCCGCGGCGGACTGCTGCCGCTCATCGAAACGGAATTCTGGCACCCTCTCTCCGACCCCAACCTGATGCTCGGCCTGGCGCCGGAACTGGTGGCGTTGCAGTTGATGGCCGCCGCCGAGCACGCCGGAGAGATGGAGCGCAACCCGTTCCACCTGCGCCAGCCCGCCCGCTTGATGGATAACGCGCGGCGGGGCTCGGAAGTGGTGGGCGGCCAGGGCGGCGCGGGCGCCCCGTTCCTTTTTGCCGAGCTCTATCGCGTGCGCTTCCTGCGCGGGCGCGACCTCGTCGCGGCGCGGCCGGGAAATCATGCCATCGCCCCCGGCGAGCCCTGCGGCCTGCCGGAGCTCCTGGAGCGCTTCCGGCCGTGAGCCGTCGGATCTCGAACTCCACGCAGTGAGGCCCGAAACGCGACGTCAGAGGCCCGGCACCCTATTGCCGCCGGCGTAGGGGCGATTCATGAATCGTCCCTACAATGGCATCGGCGAAACATCCGACAAGGGCCTTGCTCATGTTGCCCTGCGCGCATTTTTTCAACTCTTTCCCGCGCGGCGCTGTGATAAGATTCCCTCTCTCGTTCAGGACTTTTCCTAATTTGCCGCGTATCAGGGAGGAATTGCTTATGAAGAAGCGCGTATTGTTGACGACTCTGCTGTTGGCCCTGGGGCTGGTGGTGCCTGCTTTCCTGGGAGCAGCCGGGAGCTGCAAGCTGGTCACCGGCAAGGCCTTCGATGCGGCTTTCCCGAAGGATTTCTATCTGGAAACCAACGCCATTCCGACCCAGAAGCGCAACGGCGCGCTGATCGAGACCCCCACGGGCGCCCAGGTCATCGTGGGCCTGCTCGATACCAGCGGGTACAGCTCGCAGGTCCAGGAGAAGTACCTGGGCATGCTGATTACCGAAATGCCGCTTCGCGTGTGCGGCCGTACCATCGCGATCGGGAGTTACGGTTTCGGCCTCAGCCACCCGATGGGCGAAAGCTCCGCCCCCGGCACCTTCCACCTCTACAACCAGGCGGGGCATCAACTGGCGTCTTGCCCGGCGCCCAAGGACATGAAGATGCAGCGCCCCACTCCGCTGCAGGTTCACCCCCTGGCGCACGGCGCCGACGTCTATCTGGGCCGCTACCTCGTGAAGCTCAACCCCTAGGGAGCTATCGAGAAGGCTGACATCCATCATTCCGAATAGCGCCCTGCACCCCAAGGTGCAGGGCGGTGCGAGGAGCCATCGATCCCAAGCCCTTCTCTAGCAACCTCCCCGTCGCCCGTCCCGGTATTTTGTGCTCCTCCCTCCTGCTTACCCCTGCCATCTTCATTCGTCCAAACAGTTATGGAACATTCCGGACCTACCCAGCGTATGGAGAGATAGGGCCGCCGTTGATGCGGCCATGAGGTATGGGGATGGCGAACAATCACAAGAATAACCACAAGCGTCGCAAGATCTGGTGGGGCGTCGCAGCGATAATTCTGGTGGGTGGCGCTTCGGCCATCGCCACGGCGCTGCGTCCCAACCATTCGATTGACCCCTCCAAACTGGCCGCCGTGGAGCGCGGCGATATCGCGCGTTCGGTGGTGGCGACGGGCAAGATCGAGCCCCTGGCCAAGGTGGAAGTGAAGTCGAAGGCCAGCGGCATCGTCAAGGAACTCTTCGTGGATTACGGCGACCACGTGAAAAAGGGGCAGGTGCTGGCGGAACTGGACAAGGAGCAGCTGCGCGCGCGCGTGGAAGAAGCTCGGGCCACCCTGCAAGGCGCCCAGGCGTCGCAGTTGTCCGCCAAGGCCGTCTACGCCCGCAACGTGGTGGAAGCGGAAGGTCCCGACGTGCCCTTTCTGAGGGCCGAGCTGGAACGCAATCGCAAGCTCGCGGCGGCGGGGCTGATTGCCCCCGCGGTGCTGGACGAGGCCGACAAGGCCTACCAGATGGGCCTCAACATGCAGCACGCCGCCAAGCGTAACGTGGCGGTCAGCCTGGCGGAGGTGGCGCGCGCCAAGGCGCAGGTGGCGCAGGCGCAGGCGGCGCTCGACAGCGCCCAGGAAGACCTCCGCAACGCCACCATCGTCAGTCCCATGGACGGCATCGTGCTCTCGCGCGACGTGGAAGTGGGCGACGCGGTCAGCTCCATCCTGGTTCTGGGCTCGCAGGCAACGCGCCTGTTCACCCTCGGCGACATCAGCGAGGTCTACGTGCTGGGCAAGGTGGACGAAGCCGACGTGGGCAAGATTTACGTCGGCCAGCCGGCGCGCATCGTCGTCGAGTCGTTCAAGAACCAGAAATTCCAAGGCCAGGTCACTAAGATCGCTCCCATGGGCGTGGAAAAGGACAACGTCACCACCTTCGAGGTGCGCGTGTCCATCAAGAATCCCGGCGAAAAGCTGCGCGCCAACATGACCGCCAACGCCGAAATCATCGAGCAGGAGAAGAAGAACGCGCTGCTGGTCCCCGAGGCGGCGGTCGTCTACGACAAGGAGCGCAAGACCTTCCTGGAGGTTCCCGACCCCAGCGCCAAGGACGGGCGGCGCAAAATCGCCGCCAAAATCGGCATCTCCAACGGCGTCAAGGCGGAACTCGAGGGCGGCCTGAAGGTGGGGGACAAGGTGATTCTGCAGTAGAACGTTTGTGGCCGGTTGTCCGTGGACCGCGGAGCTTCGCATCGCCATCCCGGTCCTGAGACACCCGCGGGCCGCCGGCCACGAAGAAGCGAAGACTGACTCCCATGTCTTTCCGCGACCTGCTTACCGACACGCTGCGCACCCTCTGGACGCATAAGCTGCGCACCTTCCTGACCATGTTCGGCATCGCCTGGGGCATCGTCTCCATCACCCTGATGGTGGCGGCGGGGCAGGGATTACAGGAAGGGCAGGCGCGGCAGGCGGAGACTTTTTCCAAGAACGTGATGATTTTCTTTTCCGGGCGCACCAGCCTGCAAGCGGGCGGGCTGCGCGCCGGGCGCGCGGTGCGCTGGGACGCCGGCGATTACCTCCCGGTGGGCGAGCAGTCGCCCGACTGCCGCTACGTGATCCCCGAGTTGGGCAATCGCATTAATGCCACCAGCAGCTACAACAACAGCCAGCCCTTGGTCACCGGGTCGCTGCCGCCTTTTGCCGACATCCGCTCGCTGAGCGTCGGGGAGGGGCGGTTCTACAACTGGGACGACGTCCGGGAGGCGCGCCACGTGGCCTTTCTGGGCACCAACGTCAAGAAGCAGCTTTTTGCCACCCGCCCCGCGGTGGGCGAAACCGTCTCCCTCAACGGCATTCCTTTCACCGTCATCGGAGTGATGAAGGCCAAGGACCAGGACTCCAGCTACGACGGCTGGGACGTGGACAAAATCTTTATCCCCTTCTCGGTGATGATCCGGGATTTTCCCAACAAGCCTCCCGCCACCGCCGAGAGCATCGACCGGCTGCTGGTTACTCCCCGCTCGCTGCGCGTGCATGAGGCGTGCAAGTGGGAAGTGCGGCAGGCGCTGGCGCGCATTCACGACTTTGACCCGCACGACAAGGAAGCGGCGCCCGTCTGGGACACCGTGGAAAACACCAAGGCCTTCGCCGCCATGACCGACGGCATGAAGTATTTCCTGGGGGCGGTGGGCTTGGTGACGCTGTTCCTGGGCGGCATCGGAGTGATGAACGTCATGCTGGTTTCGGTGCGCGAACGCACGCGCGAAATCGGCGTGCGCAAGGCGGTGGGCGCCACGGCGCGCACCATCCTCCGACAATTCTTCCTGGAGAGCCTGATCATCGTTTTCCTGAGCGGGGGAGGAGGGTTCGGGTTCGCCTACGGGCTCTGTATGCTGGTCAACCTGTTGCCCATGCCGGCCTTTTTTGCCGGCCTATTGCCCACCTGGCAGTCGGGGGTGATTTCTTTCGCCTTGCTGGGGAGCGTGGCGGTGCTCTCGGCGCTCTATCCGGCGCGCCGCGCCGCCACCATCGATCCCATCGAGGCGCTGAGGTTTGAGGCGGGAGGATAGGAGTTTTCAGTTCTAAGTTTTCAGTTGTCAGTGAAGGAACCGGAGGGCCTGGATGCAAGATTTCAAGAAGTTGAAAGTCTGGCAGCGCGGCCATGCCCTCACCCTGCGCCTCTACCGCGCTACATCGGGATTTCCCAAGGAGGAATTGTACGGGCTGACCAGCCAAATCCGCCGCGCCGCAGCGTCCATCCCCGCGAATATCGCCGAGGGCTGCGGGCGCGCAGGCGGGGCCGAGTTGCGGAGGTTTCTTCAGGTTGCCGCGGGCTCGGCCAGCGAGCTTGAATATCACCTTATTCTGGCTCGCGATCTGGGATTCTTGAGCCCCGCCGAACACCAGTCTCTGGAAACCGAGACGGTGGAGCTGAAGCGTATGCTCAGTTCTCTGATGGATAGGGTAAAGTCAGGTTGATGGCACGGCCCTCCTTACTGAGAACTGAAAACTGAGGACTGACGACTCTTATGCTCAGTGAGGTATTCCGACAAGCCTGGGACGCGTTACGGCGGCAGAAGCTGCGCAGCTTCCTGACCATGCTGGGCATGGTGTGGGGAATCGTGGCGGTGACGCTGCTGATCGCCTACGGCGACAGCTTCCGCGCCATTCTGGTGCACGCCTTCGACGCTTTCGGGCACGACGCAGTGATTTGCTGGCCGGCGCAGACCAGCGAGCAGGCAGGCGGGCAGCGCGCCGGAAAGCGCGTGGTCTTCGAGCGCGAGGATCTGGAGCAGATTCGCGCTGAAGCCACGCTGGTCAAGCACGCTTGCCGCGAGACGGTGCGCTGGCTGGGCATCTCCTACGGCGACCGCATGGCCAATACCGCCATCCGCGGTGTCTGCCCCGCCTACGGCGAGATGCGCAGCGAGATTCCCAACGCCGGGCGCTGGATCAGCCCCGAGGATTTGCAGGAGCGCCGCCGTGTGGTCTTTCTGGGCGGCAAGCTGCGCGAGAAGCTTTTCGGCAACCGCCCGGCGGTGGGCGAAACCGTCCAGATCGCCGGCATGCGCTTCACGGTCATCGGCGCCATGGGGCCGAAGATCCAGTTGAGCAACTATTTCACCAGCGACGACGAGAGCGCCTGGATCCCCTTCACGACCGCCGGCGACCTCTGGAACACCCGCTACGCGCAGGTGATCGTCTTCGAGCCCGTGGCGCCGCAGTTCGAGAAGCAGGCCATGGATCAGGTGCGCGCCGCGGTCGCCAAGCGCCAGCGCTTTTCGCCCACCGACAAGCGCGCCATCCTGATGTTCGGGCGCGAGCAGTTCCGCCCCGTCATCGACGGCATCACCATCGGCTTGCAGGTGCTGCTGATCTTTATCGGCGCGCTCACCCTGGGCATCGGCGGCGTGGGGCTGATGAACATCATGCTGGTTTCGGTGGACGAGCGGGTGCGCGAGATCGGCTTGCGCCGCGCGCTGGGCGCCCGCCGCCGCCATATCATCGAGCAGTTTCTGGCCGAGACCCTGCTCCTCTCTTTCCTGGGCGGGGCGCTGGGCATCGTGCTCTCTTTCCTCTTCAGCGCCGCCATCGGCACCTTGCCCCTTCTCGGCCCGCTCTTTGAGGATACATCCGGCCAGGGCGACATCCACCTGGTCATCTCGCTCTCCACCGTCGCCCTCTCGACGGCGATTCTCTGTCTGGTGGGCGTGCTGAGCGGGCTGGCGCCGGCGCTCAAGGCTTCGCGGCTTGACCCCGTCGAGGCGCTGCGCTACGAGTGACGTCTGTAGCGCCGCGCTACAGCAGGCTAACGATTTTTTGCCGTGCGCGTCTCATCAGGCAGCAGGTAGAATGCACTCTTTAGTGACATTTTGAGGAGGATGAAGGCGATGAGTGACCGGGATTCGCGAGGGCTGCGGTGGCGGGGAATGTTGATGGGAGCGCTGATGGGAGTGTTGCTGGCCTCGGCGGCCGTGCCGGCGCTCTCGGCGGAAGGTTCGTTCGACCGCACGCTGAAGGTGACCGGGCCCGTGACCCTTGACATGCACACCGGCTCGGGCAACATCACCGTACGCGCCGGGGCGGCCGGGGTCGTCAAGGTGCACGGCGACATCCGCACCACGGGCTCCTGGTTCTCCGGCGAGAGCGGCGAGCAACGTGTGCGCGCTCTGGAAGCCCACCCACCCATCGAGCAGACCGGAAACATCATCCACATCGGCCGCTCCCATGACAGCGAGATCTTTCGCCACGTCGCCATCAGCTACGAGCTGGTGGTCCCTGCCGCCACAACCCTGGACGCCAATTCCGGCTCCGGTGACGTGAGCGTGGACGGGTTGCACGGGGCACTGGACGCGGGGACGGGTTCCGGGGACGTCAGAATTTCGAACCTGGGCGCCGCGGTGTATGCCCACACGGGCTCGGGCGGCATCGTGCTCAACTCGGTTCAGGGCTCGGTGCGCGCCCACACGGGCAGTGGTTCGATTCAGGGC
>JBJKQV010000378.1:0-2590 GCA_046704985.1 Terriglobia bacterium | reverse complement strand
GATGCGCGGTGAACATGGGCCAGGAGACGCGCCAAAGATAGACGCGTCCCGCCAGCCGGCGCACGACAAAATCCAAAGCCGGCACGAGCAACAGCACGGCGGGAACGGCCGCCAGCGTCACGCCCGGCGAGGAACTAACCGGCGCAGGCCGGGCCCGCGAACGCCACCCGACAATCGCCGCAACCGCCAGTCCCGCCGCTCCTCCCGCCCAGGCGCCCAGCGAGGCTGTGCCCAGAATCGCCGCCGCCATGGCTGCGGCTCCCAGCGCCCAAGCGGTGCGCGCCAAGCGCGTCTTCTCGAAAGTGGCCAGTGCCGCGGCCAGAAAGAACGCGCCCAACAGATAGCCGGCGACGAGGTTGGGATTTCCCAGGGTGGAGTAAAGCCTCATACGCGAGCTGAGGCTCGCCACGTCCGCCCGGTAGCCTCCCCAGGCCAGCGGGTCGAGCCCCCGCCACTGCGAAAGCGCCACCAGCGCCACGGCGCTTCCCGCCAGCGCCGCGGCGCGCGCCAGCCACGGCACGTCTTCGCCGCACCCCATTGCAGCTACCCCCCCCAGCCAGAGCGGGCCGCAGAGAAAATAGAACGCCTCCAGCAGGCTGAAGCGCGGCAAGGGAGCGTACCAGCAGGAGAGCAATACCGCCGCGGCCATGAACGCCAGGGGAAGCCGCAGTCGGCCGGGCGCCGGAGCACGAAACCGGCCCGCCTGCCGGCCTAGCAGCCAGAAGGCGCCCGCCAGCATGACCAGCAATTCCGTCAGCAGAATTTTGGGGGTTGTGAATTGGCGAGAGAATCCCCGCGCGAAAACCAGCGGCACCAGCACCAGCAGCCCGGCCGCCAGCACCCCAAAAAACCGCCCCGCAGCCGGGCCGGGAGCGCTTTGGCGGAAGATCGTCTGCACCGGAGCGGGAGCGAGCGGCGCTCCTTGACCATTCAGATTGCGCCCTGTTCCGACGCGGGCGCGGGCGTCAGATCACCAGCGATTCCCGGAACTCTCCGAAGACGCGGCGCAGGGCGCCGGAAATTTCGCCCACCGTCGAGTAGGCGCGCACGGCGGCGAGGATGGCGGGCAGGAGGTTCGAATCGGAGCGCGCGGCGGCTTCCACTTCGTCCAGGGCCGCGGCGACGCGCGCCGCGTCGCGCCGGGCGCGCAGCGCGTGCAGGCGTTCCGTCTGCTTGCGTTCGATCTCGGGGTCGATGCGCAGCAGGGGGATGGCGGCGGCTTCCTGCGCCTGGTAGCGGTTCACGCCCACCACCACCCGCTCGCCGCGCTCGATGGCCTGCTGGTACTCGTAAGCGGCGCGCTGAATTTCGCCCTGCACGTAACCGGTTTCGATGGCGCGCAGCATGCCGCCCAGGGAATCGATCTTGCCGAGATAATCCATCACGCCGCGTTCGATTTCATCGGTGAGCGCCTCGAGGGCATAAGAACCGGCGAGCGGGTCGATGGTGTTGGTGACGCCGCTTTCGCCGGCGATGATCTGCTGGGTGCGCAGGGCGAGGAGCGCCGAGGCTTCGGTGGGCAGCGCCAGGGCCTCGTCGCGGGCGTTGGTGTGCAGCGACTGGGTACCGCCCAGCACCGCCGCCAGCGCCTGCAGGGTGACGCGTACGATGTTGACGTCGGGCTGCTGCGCAGTGAGCGTGGAGCCGGCGGTCTGGGTGTGGAAGCGGAAGAGGCCGGCGCGCTCGCTTGACGAGTGGAAGCGCTCGCGCACCAGGCGCGCCCAAAGGCGCCGCGCGGCGCGGAATTTGGCTATTTCTTCGAGCAGGTCGTTGTGGGCCGCAAGGAAGAACGACAGCCGCGGCGCCACCTCGTCCACCGCCAGGCCGCGCTCGACCGCCGCCTCCACGTAGGCGATGCCGTCGGCAAGCGTGAAGGCCAGCTCCTGCACGGCCGTCGAACCCGCTTCGCGGATGTGATAGCCGCTGATGGAAATGGTGTTCCACTCCGGCGCGCGCTCGTGGCAGAAAGCGAAAATATCCGTCACCAGGCGCAGCGAGGGCGCGGGAGGATAGATGTACGTCCCGCGCGCGATGTATTCCTTCAGGATGTCGTTCTGAACGGTCCCCGAAAGCTTGGCGAAGTCGGCGCCCTGCTTTTCGGCCACGGCGAGGTAAAGCGCCAGGAGGATGGCGGCCGTGGAGTTGATGGTCATGGATGTGGAAACGCGCTCGAGCGGAATGCCGTCGAAGAGGCGCTCCATATCTTCCAAGCTGTCAATCGCCACGCCCACGCGCCCCACTTCGCCGGCCGCCAGCGGGTGGTCGGAATCGAGGCCGATCAGCGTGGGCAGGTCGAAGGCCACCGAAAGCCCCGTCTGCCCGCGCTCCAGCAGGTAGCGGTAGCGCGCGTTCGATTCTTCCGCCGTGCCGTAGCCCGCGTACTGGCGCATGGTCCAAAGCCGGCTGCGATATTGCGTGGGGTAGATGCCGCGCGTGTAAGGGTAGGCGCCCGGAAATCCCAGCTGCCGCGCCTCGTCCCAGCCCGCCAGGTCCTGGGGCGTGTAGCATTCCTTGCGGCTGGGCGCCGCGGCGGGCGCGGGGCGCTTTTTCTTTTCGGGCGTCTTCATCGTCCGCTTCTGCCGTGTTAGGA
>JBJKQV010000377.1:0-4603 GCA_046704985.1 Terriglobia bacterium | reverse complement strand
CCTCGTATTCGCCCAGGGCGCGTTGCAGGCGCGCGATGGCTTCCGGGCGCGAGTTGGCCCAGACGATCAGCTTGGCGAGCAGCGGGTCGTACTCGACGGGGATGGTCCAGCCCTCGTAGACGCCGCTGTCGCGCCGCACGCCGGGCCCCGCGGGCACCTGCAGACGCGTGATCAGGCCCGGGGAAGGGAAGAAATGGTTCGCGGGGTCCTCGGCGTAGATGCGGCATTCCATCGCCCAGCCGCGCAACTGCACGTCTTCCTGCTGCCAGGCGAGCGGCTCGCCGGCGGCGATGCGCAACTGCTCCTGCACCAGGTCGATCCCGATGACCATTTCCGTTACCGGGTGCTCCACCTGCAGGCGCGCGTTCATCTCCAGAAAGTAGAAATTCCGCTGCGCGTCCATGAGGAATTCCACTGTGCCGGCGTTCGAGTAGCCCGCCAGCTTGCCGATGCGCACCGCCGTCTCGCCCATGCGCCGGCGGAGCGCCTCGTCCAGGAAGGGCGAGGGGCACTCCTCCATCACCTTCTGGTGGCGGCGCTGCAATGTGCACTCGCGCTCGCCCAGGTAGATCAGGTGGCCGTGCTGGTCGCCCAAAATCTGAATCTCCACATGGCGCGGCCGATCGATGTACTTCTCGATGTAGACGGAGGAATCGTTAAAGGCGTTCTCGGCCTCCGAGCGTGCGTTGCGATAGGCCGATTCGAGTTCGCCGGGCGTCTCGACGCGCCGCATGCCCTTGCCGCCGCCCCCCGCCGAGGCCTTGAGCATGACCGGGAAACCGATCTCTTCCGCCACCCGGCGGACTTCCTCCAGACTCTCCAGGTTGTGGTCGGCGCCCGGCACCACGGGTAGCCCCGCCTTCACCATGGCGTGGCGCGAGGCGGTTTTGGAACCCATCAGCTCCATGGCTTCCGGCGACGGGCCCACGAAGACGATGCCCGCCTCCCGGCAGGCGCGCGCAAATTCCGGGTTCTCCGCCAGGAATCCATAGCCGGGATGGATGGCCTGGGCGCCCGAGCGCCGCGCCGCTTCCAGCACGCGCTCGATCACCAGGTAGCTTTCGGTGGAGGGCGCGGGGCCGATCGCGTACGCTTCGTCGGCGTAGCGGACGTGCAGCGACTGCCGGTCCACCTCCGAGTAGACGGCCACCGTGCGAATGCCCATCTCGCGGCAGGCGCGCATCACCCGCACCGCAATCTCGCCGCGGTTGGCAATCAGGATTTTCTTGAACATCTCCATGGAAGTGTTGAACCGCCCGCCATTCTAGCACAGCGCCGCGCCGCGAGGCTCTGCGGACTCGCACGGCGGCCAGCGGCGCACACAAACCCTGCGGAGGGAAAGAACCCTCGGCCATGGTTGCGAGTGGGGGACGGCTAGCCGGGTAGACTGTGGAGGCGCGGGGGAGAATCGAACTCCCGCATAAAGGTTTTGCAGACCTCTCCCTTACCACTTGGGTACCGCGCCGGGAAAACTGGTGACCAGTGACGAGTGACCAGTGACGAGCAAGAGGATACGGGGGACCACCTTGCTTGTCACTTGTCACTCGTCACTGTCCACTGCATTTCTGGAGCGGGAGACGGGATTTGAACCCGCGACTTCGACCTTGGCAAGGTCGCACTCTACCACTGAGTTACTCCCGCTCGAACCCTCAAAACTCTTTTGGCTGCTGCTCCGCCTACCGGAAAATTATAGGGAGTCCGCGCAACTTGTGTCAAGCGGCCCCCGGCGCGCGGCTCAGGAGGCGGCGGCCATCGCCGCCTCGCGCAGGAACTTGGCCGATTCCTCGGGCGGCGTGGGATTGATATAGAAGCCCGTACCCCACTCGAAGCCCGCCATCTTGGTCAGCTTGGGAATGATCTCCAGGTGCCAATGGTAGAAATCGTTGGAGCTTTCAGGCAAAGGCGAAGTGTGGATGATGTAGTTGTAAGCGGGCGAGTCGAGCACCTTGTCGAGGCGCAGGAGCATGTCCTTGAGCATCTGCGCCAGTTGCGCGTATTCGCCCTTCTGCGACTCCTCGAATGCCGAGCGGTGAACCTTGGGCAGCACCCACATCTCGAAGGGGAAGCGCGCCGCAAAGGGCGCGATGGTGATGAATTCCTGGTTCTCGGCGATGACGCGGATCTGGTTTTCCTTCTCCTGGCGCAGCATGTCGCAAAACACGCAGCGTTCCTTGAAGTTGTAATACTCCCGCGCCCCGCCCATTTCCTCGATCACGCGCTTGGGGACCACCGGCAGGGCGATCAACTGCGAGTGGGTGTGCTCGAGCGAGGCGCCCGCCGCTTCGCCGTGGTTCTTGAAGATCAAGTTGTACTTGAACCGCCGGTCCTTTTTCAAGTCCAGGATGCGGTCGCGGTAAGCCCACAGCGCGTCCTCGACGCGGTGGACGGGCAGGTACGCCAGGGTCAGGTTGTGCTCGGGGGTTTCGATGATCACCTCGTGGGCCCCGATGCCGTTCATCTTGTCGTAGAGCCCCTCGCCCTGGCGGTTGAGCGTCCCCTCGATGCCCAGGGCGGGGAATTTGTTGGGCACCCCGCGCAGCGTCCAGCCCGGCGTGTTACGCGCGCTGCCGTCGGGCCGATAGGCGAGGATTTCCGGCGGGGTCTTGGATTCGTTTCCGTAGCAAAAGGGACAGAAACCCGAGCCCCGGATCTGCACTTTCTCGCGGACAAAGTCAGTGGGCCGCTTGGCACGGTCGGTAGCAATGATCACCCAGCGGCCGGTGATAGGATCTTTTCGAAGTTCAGGCAAAGTCGCAACTCCTCGATGCTGTAGGTGATGAAAGGGAAAGTATAATTCAAAGTGGCGGTTTTCGTCACCTGCTGGCTGAGCGCTTGAAGGCGTCGCGTACCAGCCGCACCCGCAGCCCTTGGCGGCCGTCCCAGGAGACGCTGGCGATATCGAAACGGTAGGCGGCGGGGCGGCGCTTCAGGCGGCGCATGTACTCCTCCGCCGCGCGCGCGATACGGCGCTCCTGGGCGCGCGAAACCGCTTCCTCGGGCGTCCCGGCGGCGTCCGAGGTGCGCGTCTTCACTTCCACGAAAACCAGCACCGGCCCGTCCCAGCCGATCAAGTCCAGCTCGGCGGAGCGCAGCCGCCGGTTCCGGGCCACCATGCGATAACCCGCACGGCGCAGGAACCAGTAGGCGAGCGTCTCGCCGCGCCGGCCCATTTCCAGGTGGGCGGCCCGGAGGGACTCGCCGGCGGCGGGAAGGCCGGGATTCCGGCGCGCCAGCTGGCGTTCCTTCCACACCAGCCCCGCGTACATCAGCCTGGCAAACCACGACATGGAAATGCGGAGCGCTCCGCCTCCGGCCGGTTTCCCGAGGCCTTCCCCCGTCGGACGTCTACTTCTCCACCTCGCTGATCGTCCGGTCGAGCACGTCCAGGGCAAAATCGACGTGCTCGCGCTCGATGATCAGGGGCGGCATCAGGCGCACGGCGCTCTGGCCGCAGCCCAGCACCAGCAACCCTTGCTGGAAGGCCCGCTGCACGACCTTATTGCGGGCCTCGGGGTAAATCTCGCGCGTCTCGCGGTTCTTGACCAGCTCGATGCCGATCATTAACCCTTTGCCGCGCACTTCGCCCACGATGGAGTGCTTCTCGGGCCACGACGCCAGCCGCTCCATGATGTACTCACCCATCTTGGCGGCGTTGGCGACGTACTTCTCTTCCAGCAAGCGGATGGTTTCGAGCGCCGCGGCGCAGGCGACCGGGTTGCCCCCGAAGGTGGAAGCGTGCGCTCCCGGCCCCCAATCCATGATGTCGGCGCGCGCGATGGTAACGCCCAGGGGCAGCCCCGAGGCGATGCCCTTGGCGGTGGTCATGATATCCGGCTCGACGCCCCAGTGCTGGGAGGCCCACATCTTGCCGGTGCGCCCCATGCCGCACTGCACTTCGTCGAAGATCAGCAGAATACCGTGACGATCCGCCAACTGGCGCAGCCGGTCCAGGAAGTTGGGAGGAGGAACCACGTACCCGCCCTCGCCCTGGATGGGCTCGACGACGATGGCGGCGACTTCTTCGGGAGGCACGATAGTCTTGAACAGCACCTTCTCGATGTAGTCGGCGCACTCGCAGTTGCACGCGCAGTCGCTCGGCCGGTTGCCGCTCGGGCAGCGGTAAGGGTTGGGATAGGCCACGTGCGTCACCCCGGAAAGCAGCGGCCCGAAGCGGTTGCGCTGAACCGACTTGGAAGCGGTCAGCGATAGCGCTCCGAAGGTGCGCCCGTGGAAGCTGTTCAGGAAGGCGATAAAGCGGTGCCGCCGCGTGTGGTAGCGCGCCAGCTTCATGGCCGCTTCGATCGCCTCCGCGCCGGAATTGCCGAAGTAGACGCGCTTGGGCGATTTGCCGGGAGCGATTTGCGCCAGCTTCTGCGCCAGCTGCGCCAGGATGGGGTAATAGAAGTCGGTCCCCGACATGTGAATCAGGGTTTCCGCCTGCTTCTGGATGGCGCGCACCACGTCCGGGTGGCAATGGCCGGTGGAAACGACGGCAATGCCGGCGCTGCAATCCAGGAAAGTATTTCCGTCCACGTCCTCGACCAACACCCCCTCGCCGCGCTTGGCCACCAGCGGGTAGTCGCGCGTGTAGGAGGGTGAGATG
>JBJKQV010000376.1:0-14938 GCA_046704985.1 Terriglobia bacterium | reverse complement strand
CATCCTGGAGGGGCTGGACGGCGTGCAGAAGATGTCCAAGTCGCTGGGCAACTACGTGGGCATCAACGAGCCGCCTGCCGAAATGTTCGGCAAACTCCTCTCCATCTCCGACGAGATGATGTGGCGCTACTACCTGCTGCTCACCGATATGACTCCCGGCGAGCTCGCGGCGCTCAAGAAGTCGGTGGCGGACGGCGCCGCGCACCCTTTGCAGGTGAAAAAAGACCTGGCGCGCAAAATCGTCGGCGATTTCCACGGCTCCGAGGCCGCCGCGCAGGCGCAGAAGGATTTTGAAGCGCAGTTTCAGGAAAGCGCGCTGCCTTCCGACATTCCGACGGCCGATTACCGACTGCCGGAGGGACGGAAGCTCTTCCAGGTGCTGGTTGACCTGAAGCTGTGCACCAACAACAGCGAAGCGCAGCGGAAGATCAAAGAAGGCGCCGTCTCCATGAGCGCCGGCGAATCCGCCGCTCCGCAGTGGGAGCGACAGAACGACGCGCGCCGCGTCTTCGAAGTGGGCCGGCAGTCCTCCGTGATCTTCCGAGTGGGGCGGCGGCTGCTGAAGGTGAACTTTCAGAAGTGACCCGGCAAAGAGTCGCAAGCCGGCGCATCCGGCGACGTCAGCAGGACGCTGTGGCCCATCCCGGGGCGACAAGGCATGCGGTGGGTTGAAGAGCTCACGGCAGATTCCCGGGACAAACCTGCCGTGGCTACCCAAACTTTCGTTCCATCTTTCATTGTTACCGAGCCCTTCCCCCGTCATCTAATCAGCAACCGCCGCGAGGCGGGCGCGGGGGACGCTTCCGCAAGATTCGGGTGGAAGCGAACCCGGGAAGGCGGGTAAACTCTGGCCAAGACGTTGAAGGGCCCTGACACCGGCAGGAGAAAAGCCATGGCAGACATGACGGACAGTTTCCTTCGCGAGCAGTTGCAGACCCGGCGCGCGCGCCTGGCGACGGCGGTCTCCGGAAAGGGAGAGGACGCGACCTTGCAGCGCCTGCTGGGCGACGTGGACGCCGCCCTGGAGCGCATGGAGGCGGGCACCTACGGGCTGTGCGAAGCCTGCCACGAGACGGTCGAGAAGGACCGCTTGCTCGCCGATCCCCTGGTGCGTTTCTGCCTGGATCATCTCTCGACCGCCGAGCAGCGCGCCCTCAAGGACGACCTGCAACTGGCGGCGGGCATCCAGCACGACTTGCTGCCCCTGCAGGGGCTGAGCGTGGGAGGTTGGGAGACCGCCTACCACTATCAGCCGCGCGGGCTGGTGAGCGGCGATTACTGCGACCTGGTGGTGCACGAGAATCGCTCCCGCGACCTCTATTTCATGCTCGGCGACGCGACCGGAAAAGGCGTGGCGGCGTCCATGCTCATGTCGCACCTGCACGCCATCCTTCGCACGCTGGTGGCCGGCGCCCTGCCGCCCCGCGAGCTGGTGGAGCGCGCCAGCCGGGTCTTTTGCGAGAGCACCCTGTCGCCCTATTACGCCACCCTCATCTGCGGCAAGGCGGCGGAGAGCGGGGAAGTGGAGCTTTGCAACGCCGGCCACTGCGCCGCGCTGGCGGTGCGCCCCGACGGCAAAATCACCGCCGTGCGCGCCGCGGGGGTTCCCATCGGCATGTTCTGTGCGGGAAATTACGCGCCCGAGCGCCTGAAGCTGGCGGCCGGCGACACGCTGTTCCTCTACACGGACGGCCTCACGGAGGCCTGCTCGCCCTCTGAGGAGGAGTATGGTGAGGAGCGGTTGATCGAGTCCCTGAAGAAAGTCCGCGGAGTTTCCCCCGCCGCGATGATCGAAGCCTGCCTCGAGGACCTGGCCGCCTTCCGCGCCGGAGTTCCTCTCGCCGACGACCTGACGCTCATGGCCCTCCGTCGCGCCGCCTGAAGGCGCGCCGGAGGGCGGAAGGCGCGGCTCACTCCTCTTTGGGTGCGGGAATCGTCAAATTCAGCACGATGCGGTCGCGCGTGTCGAAAGAGCTGGCGGTACGGACCCGCGAGGCCTGATCGTTGTACTTCGCTTGCACGTGGTAATCGTGGTTGCGGTTGAGCCCCGAAAATTCGTAATGCCCGCCGGCCTGCGTGTACATGGCCTGCTTCTTGCCCGTCTGCACGTCGGTCATCTCCACCACCGCGCCCACCAGAGGGTTATCCTGCGGGTCCATGACGATCCCCGCGACCACTCGGGGGGGTGGCTGCTTTCGACGGGCGCTGAGAGGAACGGAAATGAGCAACAGGGCGCACGCCACCAGCGCCGCGCCGCGCCAAAGCAGATGCTTCCGCCCCTCGCCGTCTTGCCGTCCCCTGCGGGGAGACGGGCCATAGTGCAAAACTGTCCTGGGTTCACCAGGAGCGATCTTCCGCATCTTCGTCCTCGTTCGGTGTGGGAATAACATCCAGCTCCAATGGGTTCGCGTTGACGACCTCCAATTTGGCATCGCATTCGGGGCAG
Organism: Terriglobia bacterium; assembly: GCA_046704985.1. Lineage (GTDB taxonomy): Bacteria > Acidobacteriota > Terriglobia > UBA7540 > UBA7540 > JBJKQV01. The sequence continues at coordinate 12,492 of JBJKQV010000376.1, read as the reverse complement.
TCGAGCGTCTGGCCCTCTTCGAGGTCATCCGCCAAATCGATCTCGGCCTCGCACTCAGGACAGAAAACCATTCCGCACCCCCCCGTGCCCTTGACTGAGCCTGCGTAATTTCATCTCTAGACACTTCCATCGCAGAAGTCAAGGGGGGTCACGAAAATTCAGGAGGCGGCGCGCCGCGGGTTTTGCCTTTGGGCGGCAGGCGGGGTAATTTAGGGAGTCGGCAAGAACTCCACGCGAGGTGCCCATGAAGGACTTTCAGTTCGCGACCCTGGCCGTGCACGCCGGTGAAGCCCCCTGCCCGGTGACGGGGGCGCTCGATACGCCCATCTACCAATCCACCACCTTCGTCGCCGCGGACGCGGCGGAGATGGCCGCCGTCTACGGCGGCGAGAAACCCGGCTACATGTACACGCGTTACGACAATCCCACTCTGCGCGCCCTGAGCGAGAAGCTCGCCGCCCTGGAGCACGGGGAAGCGGCGCTGGTCGCGGCCTCGGGGATGGCGGCAATTTCGAGCGCCATCCTGGGATACGTGAAGGCGGGCGACCACGTGGTGGCCTCACGCTCGATTTACGGCGCCGCCTATAACTTCCTCAGCCGCAAGCTGCCGCGCATGGGCGCCTCCGCGACCTTCGTGCCCTCCACGCGCGTGGAGGATTTTGAGAAGGCTCTGCGGCCCAACACGCGCCTCATCTATTTCGAGACGCCCAGCAATCCCGTCCTCGATATCGTGGACCTGGCGGCGCTGGCCGAACTGGGCCGCGCGCGAGGCGTCCCCACCATGGCGGACAACACCTTCGCCTCCCCGGCGCTCCAGAACCCCCTCCGGCACGGCGTGACGGTGGTCGTCCACTCGGCCACCAAATACCTGTGCGGGCACGGTGACGCGCTGGGCGGCGCCGTCATCGGCCCCGGCGATTACATCTCCATGCTCAACCGCGAAATCCTGCGCGACTTCGGCGGGGTGATGAGCCCCTTCAACGCATGGCTGATCTTGCGCGGCATTCACACCCTGCACCTGCGCATGCCCGCGCACTGCACGAACGCCCGGCGGGTGGCGGAATTTCTGGCCGGCCATGCGCGCGTCGAGCGCGTCCACTATCCCGGCCTGGCCTCCCATCCCGGGCACGAGGTCGCGCGCCGGCAGATGAGCGCTTTCGGCGCCATGATCAGCTTCGAGGTGAAGGGCGGCTACGAGGGCGGGAAGCAAGTGATGGACCGGGTGCGGCTGTTCGCGCGCGCCGCCAGCCTGGGCGACACGCGCTCGCTGATCGTCCACTCCGCTTCCACGTCCCACCGCGCCGTGCCGCGCGACCAGCGCCTGGAGATTGGCGTGACGGACGGGCTGGTGCGGCTCTCGGTGGGGGTGGAGGCGGCCGAAGACCTGATCGCCGACCTGGAGCAGGCGCTGGCTTTTTGAATATGGAACGCCGGGCTGGCGCTCAAGAGAGAACGTGGCAGGCGGCGGCCTTGATGAGCAGGTAGACCCCCGAGCCCGCGCGCAGCCCCAGGGCCTCGACGGCCTGGGGCGTGACGCGGACCTTCAAGTTCACGCCGCAGTCGACCACCAGGTCCACCTTCTCCTGGTCGCGAAGGATCTCGCGCAAGGTTCCCGCCAGAACGTTGCGGGCGCTGGTGGGCGGCGGCTGGCAGCAGACGATGATGTCGTCGGAGCGGATGCCCAGGGTGACGCGCGCGCCCTCGGGCAGTCCGTTGTAGGGCGTCACCAGCCGGCAGGGTCCGGCGCTCAGCAGCGTGACGCCCTCCGGGGGCCGGTGCTCGCTGATTTCGGCGAGCAGAATGTTTTCCTCTCCCACCGCGCGCACCGCCGCCACGCTGCGCGGGGCGTTGAAAACCTCGAGCGGCGGCCCCGATTCGATCACCCGCCCGTCTTCCATGATCAGCGCCACGTCGGCGGCGCGCACCGCGTCGGCGGGACTGTGAGTGACGTAGAGAAACGGGATGCCGGAGCGCCGCTGCACGGCGATCATCTCTTCCAGCAAGCGCGCGCGCGTCGAAGCGTCGACGGCCGAGAGCGGCTCGTCGAGAAGCATCAGCGCGGGCTGCGAGGCCAAGGCTCGCGCCAGCGCCACCCTTTGCTGCTCGCCGCCCGAAAGCTCGCGCGGATAACGCTCGGCCGCGTAAGCCACGCCCATCAACTCCAACAATTCGCCGGGACGCTCGCGGCGCGCCGGCGTCTCTTCGCCGCGTACCCCGTAGGCGACGTTCTGCTCGGCGGTCAGGTGAGGAAAGAGCAGGTACTCCTGGAAAACGTAGCCCACGCGGCGCTCGCGAAGGGGGACGTTGGTGCCCTTCGCGGAATCGAAGTAGGTGCGGCCATTGAGCCGGATACTTCCCGCGTCGGGGACCAGGATGCCGGCGATGGCGCGCAGGGTGGAGGTTTTGCCCGAACCTGAGGGGCCGAACAGCACCGTGAAGCCTTCCGGGGCGGAGAAGGCGACGTCGAGCGCAAAGCCGCCGCCGTTCGAGCGGAAGGTTTTTTGGAAGCGCACGTCCAGCATGGTTCAGGCGGCCTTTCGCCGCCGCGTCAGCACGTTGGTGAGATAGATGACCGCCACCGAAACCACGGTGAGGATTCCCGCCAGCACCTGGGCCTCGTGATCCTGGCCGGAGATGAACGCCTCATAGATGGCCAGGGGCATGGTCTGGGTTTTGCCGCGGATGTTTCCGGCCAGCATAAGCGTGGCGCCGAATTCTCCCAGGGCGCGCGCGAAGCTCAGCACCACGCCGGCCAGGACTCCGCGCGAGGCCAGGGGCAGGGTCACGCGGAAGAACGTCTCGAGCTCGCCCTTGCCCAGGGTGAAGGAAACCAGCTCGTAGCGCGGGTCGATGGTTTCCAGGGCGGCGCGCGCGGACTTGACCATCAGCGGCAGCGCCATCACTCCCGCGGCGATGGCCGCCGCTTCCCAGGTGAAGGCCACCGTCCAGCCTGTCCAGGCGTACAGGTAGCGGCCCAGCCAGCCCCCGCGTCCCAGAAGCAGAATCAGGTAATAGCCGGTCACGGTGGGGGGAAGCACCATGGGCAGGGTGACGAGGGAATCGCAAAGCTCTTTGCCGCGGAATTCCCGCCGCGCCAGCAGATAGGCCAGGGCCGTCCCTACCACCGCCACCACCACGGTGGCGACGCTGACCACCAGCAGCGAAATCTTGAACGCGGCCCAAACCATGGCTCAATGCCTGTTGCGAAAGCCGTATTTGGCGAGAATGTTCTGGCCCTCCGCTCCCAGCACTAGATTCTCGAAGCGGTGGGCGGCGCGGTTGCTGGCGGCCGGCTGGAGGATGGCGATGGGATAGAGGATGGGGCCGTACTTGCCCTCCGGGGCGGCGGCGGCCACCTTCACTTTGCCGTGGGCGATGGCCACGTCGGTGGAGTAAACAATGCCCGCGTCCACTTCCTCGCGCATGACGTAGTCGAGCACTTGGCGGACGTTTTCGGCGGGGACGAGGCGCGGCTGGAGCGGCTCCCACAACTTCAAGCTGCGCAGCAGTTGCCGGGCGTAATAGCCCGCGGGCACGGTCTGCGGGTTGCCGATGGCCACGTGCTGGACCTCTTTGCCCGCCAAGGCGGAGAAATTGCGCAGGCGCAGCTTGGAATCGGCGGGCACCACCAGCACCAGGGAATTGCGCGCGAAATCGGCGCGGCTGGCCATGTCGATCAAACCTTTGGCCTGCAGCTGCGCCATTTCCCGCTCACCGGCGCTGGCGAACAAGTCCACGGGCGCGCCCGCCTCGATCTGCTTTTCCAGCTCGCCCGACGCTCCGAAGCTGAAGCGCACCGTCGTTCCCGTCTGCTTCTGGAAAGTCTGGCCGATTTCCAGGAAGGCTTCGCGCAGGCTGATGGCCGCCGCCACCACGATCTCGTTTTTTTCGGGAGCGGGCTGGGGAGCGGGCTTGCGCGGCGAGCAGGCAAAGCACACCGCGCCCAGCAGGGTGACGAGCAACGCCCGCTGCGGGGCGTCGCGCCGGAAACGGCGGTGAGCCGCCGCGGGCGCCGGATGGGTCAGCAAAGCCAATCTCCTCTCAGGTCTTGGCCTCCACGGGCCGGATAATCATTACCTCGGTGGATTTGATGAGCGCCGCCGCGGTCTGGCCCACTTTCAGGCCCAGGTCGCGGCAGGCGTCGCGGGTGATGATGGAGGTGATCCTCTGGCCGCCCACGTCGAGCGAGACCTTGGCGAGCAGCCCTTCGGTGCGCAGGGCAGTGATGCGCCCCACCAGCTGATTGCGCCCGCTAATGATGTGTTCCAGGCCCGCGCCCTCGGACGAGGCCGTCCGGACGCGCAGGTTCCTGCGCTCTCCGCCGCGGGGGCGCGCCGGGCGACCCTGCCGGAACAGCAGCCGGTCCACCTCGCCGCGGGGAATACGGTGGTGCCCGCCGGCGGTGGTTACGGAACGGATCTTGCGGCGGTAGATCCACTGCTTGACGGTCGGGTAGCTCACCCCCAGCCGCCGCGCCGCCTCGCGAAGGCGCAAAAGCTCCCCGGCCTCTCCGCTGGATGTTTTCATATGAATCCCAGGCAAAGAATAGACGAATCCCTCCGGTTCGTCAAGAGGGTCGAGTTTTCCATCCGGCCGCGCGGAGCGGGGTGTTACATCCCCGGCCCGGACGGGTATGCGGGCAAGTCAGCCGGGCGCGGCGGGAGCTTCTTGGGATGCTCGCGAATCTCCTGCATCACCATCTGGATGGCTTTCTCGAGCTGCGGGTCCTTGCCCGCCATCACCTGGTCGGGGGTGTTGTCGACGGTGACGTCGGGCGCCACGCCGTGGTTCTCGATGATCCAGTGGCTGTCCAAGCCGTAGAGCGAGAACTCCGGCCGGGTGATGTAGCCGCCGTCCATGAGGGGGATGTAGCCGCGGATGCCGCGCACGCCTCCCCAGGTGCGGGTGCCGATCACCGGGCCGAGCTTGTACTTCTTGAAGAAGTAGGTGAAGAAGTCGCCGTCCGAGGCGGCGTAGTGGTTGGTGACGCAGGCCATGTAACCGTAGAAAACCATGTCAGGCTCGGTGCTGCTCTGAAAGTTGCGCGCCGTCCCCATAGCCGCCAGGATGCGCCGCAGGCGATGGAAGATGAGCTGGTCCACGAACCCGCCGCCGTTATACCGCACGTCGAAGATGATCCCTTCCTTGCGGATCTGCGGGAAGTACTGCTTGACGAATTCGTTCAAGCCCGCCTCCGACATGTCGGGCAGGTAGACGTAGCCGACTTTTCCGTGGGTGGCTTCGTCAACCTTGCGCCGGTTGGTTTCAATCCAATTCAGCTCGCGCAGGCCGATCTCGCTCGCGATGGGCCGCACCACCACCTGCCGCGCGCCCTCCTCGCTGGGCTTGGAATTCACCGTCAGGGTGACGTTCTGGCCCACGGTGTTGATGAACAGCTTGTAGGGATTCTCCGGCGCCTTGAGCGCGTGGCCGTTGATGGCCAGCAGGTAGTCACCGGCGTGCACGTCCACGCCCGGCTCGGTGAGGGGCGAACGGAGGCTGGAGTCCCAGTTCTGGCCGGGATAGATTTTCTTGAAACGGTAGAGCCCGCTCGCCGTGTCGGTTTCAAAATCCACCCCCAGCATTCCCACGTTGACGGGGTGCAGGTTGGGATAGTCGCCACCGCCCACGTAAGTGTGCGAGTTGGACAGGTCGCCGATCATCTCGCCGATCAGGTAGGTGAGGTCGTAGCGGTCGGAAACGAAGGGCAGCAGGGGAGCGTACTTGGCGTGCTCCTTCTCCCAGTTGACGCCGTTCATGGAAGGCTCAAAGAAGTAGTCGCGCTCCTGGCGCCAAGCCTCGTTGAAGATCTGTCTCCACTCTTGGTGAGGAACCACTTCCATGCGCATGGAGGCGAGGTTCAGCGCCCCGTCCCCGACCTTGTGGGGGCTTCCCTCGGGAGGCGCGGCGTCCACGATGCCGAAGCTGCGCGCCTCGCCGCCATAGGCTTCATCGCCACCACCGCCGCCGGGGCCGGCGGGAGCGGCGTAGAGCAGCTTCTTGCCGTTGAAGGAGAGGGCGTAACTCGTGGCGCCCGCTACCAGCTCGTGGTCCTTGCGCTTCGCCATGTCGAACACTCGAATGGCGGGCGACTCGCCGGCCAGCGGGCCGGACAGGCCGCTCACCGGCTCGGAAACGTAGAAGACGTCGTGGGCGTTGGCGTCCAGTTCCTCCAGGCTGCCGGCCGGGATGGGCAGCGCCACCACGCGCTCCTGGATGCCTTCCAGGTCAATGCGGAAGTTCTTGAGCGCCTCTTCCTTCTTCTCTTCCGCGGATTTCTCCTTCTCGGCGGCCGGTTTCTTGCTGGTGACCGCTTCGTCGCTCTCGGGTGCGAAGGGCGAGGGCAGGTCGCTGCGCAGGGTCACGACGTAGATGCGCGTGGCCTTGGGATTGGAGAACTCCATGTCGTAGACGCCCAGCACCTCGTTGTAGCTGCGGTTGGAGAGGAAGTAGAGGTACTTGCCGCCGGGATCGAAGACGGGGTTCCAGCTCTCGGTAAAGCTGGTGGTGACGGGCGTGATCTTGCCGCTGGCGAGCGAGTAGAGGTAGACGACGTCGTTGTTGTTTTCGCCGGCCTTGGCGTAGGCCACCCACTGGCTGTCGGGCGACCAGCGGTAGTAGGTCAGGTCCGCGTACTTGCCCTGGTCGATGAGCACTGGGGTCTTCTTTTGGATGTCCACGTAGTAGAGGCGCAGGGACTTGTCGGCGAAGAGCAGCTTCTGGCTGTCGGGCGACCAGACGGGCGCCAGGCGGAAGACCTTACCGTCGTGGGTGATGCGCACCTCCGGGCCGCCTTCCTGGGGACGCAGGTAGAGCTCGTCCTCGCCCGTGCGGTCCGACATGTAGGCGACCCACTTGCCGTCCGGTGACCAGGCGGCGTACTTCTCGCGGATGCCGGGGGTTTCGGTTAGGTTGCGGATGCTGCCCTTTTCGGCGGGGACGGTGAAGACGTCGCCCCGGGCGGTGAACAGCGCGCGCTTGCCTTCCGGCGAGAGGTCCATGGAGCTGATCAGCTTGCTGACCCTGGCCCAGTGGGGACGCGCCAGAACTTCATCCCCGGGAACCTGGACGTTGACGGCGCGGGTCTTGTGCGATTTCAGGTCGAGTACGTAGAGCTCGCCGCCGTTTTCGAAGACGATCGAGTCCGGCCCCAGGCTCGGCCAGTTGACGTCGTATTCCTTGAAGTCGGTGACGGCGCGCGTCTGCTTGCTGCGCAGGTTGTAGGCGTACAGGTTCATCAGGTGGTCCGGCCCGCGGTCAGAATCGAAATAGATGGTCTCGCCGTGCCACATGGGGAAGGTATCGGTGCCGGCGTAGTCGGTCAGGCGTTCCAAATGGCGGGTCTTGAAGTCGTACGTCCAGATGTCCTGCGCCATGCCTCCCGTGTAGCGCTTCCAGGTGCGGAAGTTGCGGAAGATGCGGTTGTAAGCGATGGTGCTGCCGTCCGGCGAATAGGAGAGCAGGCCGCCCTTGGGAAGGGGCAGAGCCTGCGGCAGCCCGCCGGTGACGGGCACAGTGAACAACTGCCCAAACCAGGTATTGAATGTGTAGCGGCGGGAGAGGAAGACGATGCTCTTGCCGTCGGGCGTCCAGTCGATCACCATGTTGTTGGGACCCATGCGCTCGGAGACGTGTTCGACGTCGGGGGCGAAGGTGAGCTGGCGCGGAATCCCACCCTCACTGGGGATCACGTAGACGTTGAAGTTGCCGTCGTACTGTGCCGTGAAGGCGATCCACTTGCCGTCCGGGGAGAACTTGGGAAACAGTTCCAGCCCCGGGTGGGTGGTGATGCGGCGTGCCACGCCCCCCGTGCTCGCGACCAGCCACAAATCTCCGCCGTAGCTGAAGACGATCTGATTGCCGTAAATGTCCGGGAAACGCAGCAGCCGGCCGGCGGGCGGCTCTTGCCCGAGCGCCAGGGCGCTGACGCTGCAAACGAAAACCATTAGGATGCTTCGAATCCAGTTACGCATCTTTCCTCTCCTCCAAGCGCAATCACTGGTACAGGCAGCGGCGCGGAGCCGCGCCCGGCCAGCTATCTTAGCACCGGCCCGGGAAGATAGCTGCTTCGCGCGGCGAGGGAAAACAAGGATTTCGGAGAGGGGACGGGCAAAAAGTAACTAAACGCCTCAGCATGTGAGACGGCTTGCAGGAGCCGGAAAATCCCCCGAGATTTTCTGGCGCGCTTTCGGGCGGCGCGCCAAACGCGCGGACGGCTCGACGGCCCCCCGCACTTTCCGTTGACGAACCCCTGCCGCTCCATTATTATCGGCGGGCCGGAAGCGGATTTCATTAGCGGATTCATCCCATCGCAGATTGCAGACGGGCCATTGCTTGCCACGGCCTGCGCAGGTGAATCTTTCCGAGCCGGCCCGATGGCATGGCTTCTCCTCCCCTAGAACGGCGGCGTAACGCGCGTCTGACCGTACACCTGCCGGTGGTGTTGACGGGCACGGACCAAAGCGGGCGGGATTTTTTTGAGCGCACCTCGGTGCTCTCCTTCGACCCGCGGGGGGCGCGGGTGCTGACGCGATTTTTGTTGCCCGAGGGCGCGCAGGTGGAGCTACAATTGCCTTCCGAAAAGGCCCCCAAGCGCCTCCGGGTGGTCTGGCAAGGCGAGCCGGAGGGGCTTTTCGCCGGCTTGATGGGCCTTGAACTGATGGACCCCGACGATACCTGGAGCTCCAGGACCCTGAGCGCGCAGTGGGAGGCAAGAGAATTCTAACCGGCTGAAGATTCCGGCGGCGGGGGACGCCCGGGCCGGCGCCCCGTCCGCCGAGCGGAAAGCCTGGGGGTGCGCCGATGGCGAACGAAGAGCAACGAGGCACGGAACGGGTGATGATGTCGATTCCCATCCGAGTGGTGGGACTCAACACCCTGGGTGGGGATTTTACCGAGGACACTCACACCCTGGTGGTCAATCAGGCGGGGGCGCGCATTGCGCTCCGGCACCGCGTGGAAGCCGACGACGTGCTGCGCATCGTCAACCTGGAAAATTACAGCGAGGCGGATTTCCGCGTGGTGGGCCCCACCCGCCTGCCGCAAGGGGACGCCGGGGAGTGGGGCGTGGAGTGCACGGAGGCGGGGCGCAGCATCTGGGGGTTCGAACTTCCGCCGCCCCTGGAGGCCTCGGGCGCCGACGCGGGCGCGCTGCTGGAATGCCGCGCCTGCCACACCCAGGGCTTCTGGCCTGTGACGCTGATGGAGGTCGAGGTTCTCAACTCCACCGGCATCGTCAACCGCCAGTGCGGGAAATGCAATAAGGTTACCTACTGGGTTTATGCCGATACCACGCGCCGCCCCCGAGAGTTTCCTGCCAACGAGCCCGTCGCTCCCGCCGTGCGCGAAGCGGAAATCAAGAAGAAGATGGAGAAGCGCGTCGACAAGCGCATGGGCATGAAGTTACCCGTGCTGGTGCGCAACGCCCAGGGCGAGGAAGAGACCTCCAAGACCGAGAACATCTCCAAGGGGGGCATCGGTGTTTCCTTGTCCATGGAGTTGAACGTCGGCGACCAGATCAGCGTCGTCTGCCCCTATACGCCGGGAAGCCAGGACATTCCCCAGAAAGCGGAAGTGCGCCGGCGCGGCAATTTCCCCTTCGGCGGCCGGCGCCTCTACGGAATCCACTATCTGCGCTGAAGTCTCTCCCCCCTGCCGGGAGTTTCCACCCTGTTCAGTTGAATCGCGGCCTCTTGGGTGGCGTCAGAGGGGCCGGTGTGCAGGCTTGGGCGCGCGGGTGGCAGAGCTTCGCGGCCCCGGCTCAGAAGCGGAAGAGTCTCTTGATGAAGTGGAGGTGGCCCTTTTTCTTCAGCGGCGGTTTGGGTCCGTCGGACTCGCTTCCGGAGGCGGCGGGCGGTGTCTTCTTGCCGTTCCCCTCCGCTGCCGGTTGGGGATGGACGGGCACGGCCTTGCCGGCCTTCAGGCTCGAGTCCGAGACCGGCTGGGCGGAGATGGCGCCGGAGGCCGGGGCGGTCGGAGCCGCCTTGGCCACGACTCCTTCGTAGGGGCGCGGCTTGCCCAAAATTACCGGCCCGTGGCGGGTAGACGAAAGGTCCGGACGGCTGGAAAACACCCCCGCGAATTTCGCGAACAGGCTGCGCCCATGGCGGTTCACCGCGTCGGCCTGAGCGCGTGCCAGGGTGGCCTTGGTGGGGCTGGGAATCGGCAGGTGCATGGCGGCGAGCTGCTTCTTAGCCTCCGGCACCAGAGGGCTGAGCGGATACTGGGTGATGATGCGCGCATAGTAAGGAGCCGCCATCTGGGGCTGGCGGAGGCGTTTCAGGGTTTCACCCAGATCCCAGAGCGCCTTGTCGGCCTGGCTGAAATTGGGGTAGCTCTCGGCAATTTCCTTGAAGCGCGACTCCGCGGCGCGATTGGCGTGGTGCTCGAAGTAGAACTGCGCCACCTTGAAGTTGCCCTCCGCGAGCACTTCCTGAACCTCGCGCAAGCGCCCCTTCACCTGCGGTAGCAGGGGGCTGTCGGGATAGCGCAGCAGAAACTCCTTGAATTCCGCCTCCGCCAGCTTGGTTTCCGTCAGATCGCGGTCGGGCTTGCCCATCAGCCGGAAGTGCGCCATACCGGCGCGAAACTGCGCTTCCGGGGCCTCCGGGGCGGTGGGGAAAAAGGTGATGAAGTCCTTGTACTCCGCCTCCGCCTGCGTCAATCCCGAGACGCCCCCTTGCTGGTAATACGAGTCGGCGATGGCCAGCTTGGCCTTGGCCAGGTATTCGCTGTCGGGGTAGGTGTTGAGGAGGGTTTGCAGAGTCAGGCGGCCGACGTCGTAGCGGCCTTTGTGAATGGAAGCGATGGCCTTCTCGTAGAGAATCTTGTCCGGTTGGTTGCCGGGTCCCAGGCCGGAAAGGTCGAGCTGACGATGGCGGTGGAAGAGGCAAGCGGACTGAAACGGCACCGCCAGCGCCAGCAAAAGCGCCATCTCCAGACCCCGTTTCATCAGTCTTCGGTTCATTTCGAAATGCCGCGCTAAACTCGTACAGCCCCCGGCGCCGCCGCGGCGGCTCGCATCCACTCTGCCAGGCGCGCGGCCGGCTCCTTGTTTTGAAAGATGTCGGAACCGGCGACCAGGATGTCCGCCCCGGCCTCGATGGTCTCGGCCGCGTGGGAGAGCTTTAGTCCTCCCGCCACTTCGATAGCAAAAGAGAGCCGGCGATCCTGCCGCGCTCCGGCCGCCTGCCGCACCTTGTCGAGGGTGCGGTGAACAAATTCGCCTCCCGGCTCGGCGGTGAGCACGGTGACAAAATCCAGATCTTCCAGCACCTCGGAGAGCGCGGCGAAAGGCGTCGCGGGATTCAACGCCACTCCTGCCTTGGCTCCACCGGCGCGAATCGCGCCCAGCACCCCGCCCAGGTCCGCGGCCGCCTCGACGTGCACGGCTAGGCGCCCGGCGCCCGCCGCCACGAATTCCGCCGCGTAGCGCTCCGGCTGGGCAACGGCCAGGAGGACGTCCAGCTCCAGCTTGGTGGCCTGGCGCAGGCGCCGCACCACCGGCTGCCCCGCCGTCAAGGGGCGCCGGAAATGCCCGTCGGCAACCTCCAGATGCACCATCGCGGCTCCCCCCGACTGCACCAGGCTCAACGCCTCCTGGAGCCGGGAAAAGTCTGCCGCAAAAAGTGAGGGAGCAACCAGAGCCATACGAGGGCGTATCCGATGCGCTGCTGACGTGGGGGCTGCCTCCCGCCCACATCTCTTAGACTACCACATCCCCCTCGCCCCCGGTCAATAAACCGCCTTCCCCTCACCCCCGGGCCGGAGAATAGCGCCCCGAGGCGTTTGCCGCCTCCCGGGGGCGGGGTTATACTGCCCGCATCTTTTGAAGAGGAGCGGAAACGATGCGCCTGTCCTTGAAAGGAACCATGGTGGCTTCGGCGATCCTGTGGGCGGGGGGCCTGCTGTCGGTGGGGCTCGTCAACCTGGCCGCGCCACATTACGGGACCGCCTTCCTGGCTCTGGCCAGCTCGATCTATCCCGGCTTCCATAACTCGCGCACCCTTCTGGACGTGCTGATCGGCACCGGCTACGCGGTGGTGGACGCGGGGGTGGGGGGATTGATCTTCGCCTTGCTTTATAATTTCTTCGCCGTGCCCAAATCCTGAGGCCGCGGCGCCCGCCTGCGGGAACGTCCGGAGGGCCGCTCATGAGGTTTCAGAATTTCCGCTTTGGGGAGATTACCATCAATGGCCAGCGCTACGGCCACGACGTGGTGATTGACCGCGGGGAAGTGCGCAAGCGCCGGAAGAAGCCCTCCAAACCCTTTCGCGAGGAGTTCGGCCACACGCCGCTTTCCGCGGAAGAGAAGATTCCCTGGAAGTGCCGGCGGCTGGTCGTGGGTACGGGCGCCAACGGGCGCTTGCCGGTGATGGACGAGGTGAAGCGGGAAGCGGCGCGGCGCCAGGTGGAGCTGCTCGTGCTGCCCACTCCCCACGCCCACGCCGCGCTGGCGGATTCGCCGGAAGACACCAACGCTATTCTCCATCT
>JBJKQV010000375.1:0-3355 GCA_046704985.1 Terriglobia bacterium | reverse complement strand
TCGCATCAGGTGGTCTACCTGCACACGTCTTCGCACCGGGAAACGCGTGTGATCGCCGAAAACCCCGACACGGGCGCGGCCGTGCACATTCCCGTCACCGTGCTGACGTTGGGGGTGGACGCGCAAGCCTCGCTGCGGCGCGTGGAAGCGAACTCATCGCCCGAGCGCCAGTCAGATCTGGAAACGTTTGAGGAATCGCTGGCCGCCGCGCCCCTGCCCGCCGGCCCCGCGCCCGAATCTCCCGCTGCCCCGGCGGCTCCTGCCGCGCCCGCGGCTTCGAAGCGCGGCGAATCGTTGGGCGAGGTGGCGCGCCAATATCGCGCCGAGCGCCGCGAGGAGAGCGCGGCGGCGCGCAAGACCCGGCAGGCGCAAGCCGCCGCCGGCGGTCCCGCCGCCCCCGCCACTCCGCCGGGATTCAAACGCTTCGCCGACCCGGCGAGCCACGTCACGCTACTCGTGCCCAACCAGACCATGGAACTGCAAGGCCGCTCCGGAGAAGTCAGGTTGGTCGGCCGCACCGGCGCGGGGCAGCCTTCGGTGAGCATCGTGTTGCAGGCCAAGCCCATCCCCTCCGGCAGCACGCCGCAGGAGGCCGTCGCGCGCCTCGCCATCCAGTTCCGCGGCGAACTCCAGAACGAAACGGTCCTCAAGGACGAAGCGGGAGCCTCCGGCCGCGCGCTCGAGCTGCGATATCAAACGCCGGGGCAAGCCGCCCAACACCTCTGGCTGCGCCTCCAAGCCTCGGCAGGCGAGGTAGCGCTGGCGGGTTGCGGAACCGAGGAATCGAATTTCTCCGCTGTCTCGGCCACCTGCCTGACCGTGGTCGAATCACTCAACGTGCCGTAAGCAACCCGGAACTGCGGACACGGCCCGCGGACTTCCGAGCATTCCGACCCAGGGAGGAAACTATGCGCCCGTTTCGCGCCGGACTCCTCGTGCTCGTCATGGCAGGATTGTTGGGAACGTTTTGGGAGGTGCGAAGAATGGAAGCCGCCCGCCCCGCGCCGTCGGACGAGGCCGCGGCGAAGCTGCACGAGCTTTTCGCCCACGAGTGGGACTACGAGATGCAGTGGGACCCCGTGCGCGCCTCGCGCCTGGGCGACCGCCGCTGGAACGGCCGCTGGCCGGTGCGCACCCTGGCCAGCCTGAAGCAGGACGACGAGCACCGGCGCGCGGTGCTCGACGAGCTCGCCGCCATCGACCGCGCCGCCCTCGGCCACCAGGACCGCGTCAGCTACGACATCTTCAAGGAGGAGTACACGACCGACGTCGGCGAATATCCCTTCCACTGGTTCCTGGTTCCGCTCAACCAGCGCGGGGGCATCCAGACCTCCGACGAATTGGCCAGCGAGCTGCGCTTTTCGACCGTCAAGGACTACCAGGACTGGCTCACGCGCCTCGAAACCTTTCCCGCCTACATGGACCGCACCATCGCCCTGATGCGCGAGGGCATCAAGGAGAAGATGCTGCTGCCCAAGGTGGTGATGAAGCGCGTGCCGGGAGAAATTTCCAAGCACATCGTCAGCGACCCCACAACGAGCGGGTACTACGAGCCCTTTCGGCACTTCCCCGCCGGGATTCCGCAGGCCGAGCAGGCGCGCCTGGCCGCGCAGGGGCAGAAGGCTGTCCGCGACGACGTGGTGCCGGCCTTCCGGCGCTTTTTGAAATTCTTCGACGAGGAGTATCTGCCCGCCTGCTTCGACCAGGTGGGCATCTGGCAGGTGCCGCGCGGGCGCGAGTTCTACGCCTTCGAAGTGCGCAAGCACACCACCACCAACCTCACACCCGAGCAGATTCATGCCATCGGCCTGAGGGAGGTGAAGCGCATTGACGCGGAAATGACCGTGGTGATGAAGCAGACGGGCTTCAAGGGGACGCGCGCCGAGTTTTTCCACTACCTGCGCACCGACCCGCGCTTCCATTACAACGACCCGCAGATGCTGCTCATGGCCTACCGCGCCACTGCCAAGCGCATTGATCCCAACTTGGTCAAAGTCTTCAGCGTGCTGCCGAGGATGCCGTACGGCGTCGAGCCCATTCCGGCGTCGGTGGCGCCCAACACCACCGCCGCCTACTACCGTCCGCCAGCCGCCGACGGCTCGCGCGCCGGGACCTTTATGGTCAACCTTTACAAACCCGCCGAACGCCCCAAGTGGGAGATGCTGGTGCTGGCGCTGCACGAGTCCGTGCCCGGCCACCATCTGCAAATCGCGTTGGGGATGGAGCAGAAGGACCTGCCCAAGTTCCGCCGCTACGGCTACTTCGACGCCTTCGGCGAAGGCTGGGGGCTTTACGCCGAATCGCTCGGCGAGCAAATGGGGCTTTACAACAACCCCTACGACAAGTTCGGCGAGTTGACCTACGACATGTGGCGGGCGGTGCGCCTGGTCATCGACACGGGCATTCACCAGGACCATTGGACGCGCCAGCGGGCCATCGACTACTTCATGGCGCACGCGCCCAAAACCCGCCTCGACGTCACCAACGAGGTGGACCGCTACATCGCCTGGCCCGGCCAGGCGCTCGCTTACAAAATCGGCGAGCTGAAAATCCTGGAGTTGCGCGACCGCGCGCGGCGCGAGCTGGGACCGAAATTCAGTTTGAAGGAATTCCACTGGGTGGTGCTGCGCAACGGCGCCGTGCCGCTGGACGTGCTCGAAAACGAAGTCAACGCCTGGATCGCCGCCCAGCAAAAAAAGTAGGGGCGCACCGTAGCGCGCCCCTGCTCTTTGAAGCCGCAAGCGGCGACTATTCCAGCCGCTTGCCGTTGGCGTCGTAGACTTCCAGAGGGCCGAACTTCTTCAGGTCCTCTTTGATCTTGCTGCCGTCGCCCACGCAGACGATCTGCAGGTGCGACAGGTCGATGTACTTCCGCGCCGCCCGCCGCACCGTTGCCTGGTCGACCTGGGCCACGGCCGCCGGGTAGCGGTCCCAGTAATCTTCCGGCAAGCCGTAATAGGCGACGGTCAGCCAGTCGTCCATCAGCGTGGTCGGGCGTTCAAGCGAGAGCGCGAAGCTGGCCACCAGCGACCGCCGCGCCTCGTCCAGTTCTTCTTCCGGAACGTTCTCGTCGCGCATCTTCTTGAAGTTATCCATGAACGCCTGGAGGGCCTGGCCGGTGACGGCGGTGCGCACTTCCGTGGACGCCATCCAGGGTCCGGGATAAACCTCGCTGCGGAAATAGCTGTAGGCGCCGTAGGTGAGCCCCTTCTCTTCCCGCAAATCGAGGAACAGGCGCGCCGCCGCCCCGCCGCCCAGGATGCGGTTGGTGACCCGCAAGGGAATGTAATCGGGGTCGGCGCGGCGCAGGGCGTAATCGCCGGCCAGGATGTTGGTCTGCACCGAGCCCGGGCGG
>JBJKQV010000374.1:0-8401 GCA_046704985.1 Terriglobia bacterium | reverse complement strand
GATTGAGTTCGTCGCCCCGTCGATCACCGTCACGTTATTGCCGAGGCTGTTTGCCACATAGATTTTGTCTGTTGCCGGGTTGACGCCCACGGCTTTTGGATTCGAGCCGGCGGCGATGGTGTAGGGGCTGAAAGTCTGCGCCCTCGCCGAAGCGATCCCGCCCAAAGCAGCTAGCATGAATGCGGCAGCAAATGGAGCAATGATGGATCTCAGCTTCATGTCTGACCTCTCCTGAGATTCGGGTGGCAAGCCACGGCGAGCTAACACCCCGGCGCAGAACTTAACGCGCGGCTCGAATTCAGTGTTGGTTTTTGCATGCGCCAAAAGTCATCGGCCACGCTGAGTGCCGGCCGTGGTTGGCGCCATGCCCGTGCAAGAGCAACTTTCTCTTGCCCATGATCCTGAGCCCATTGGAGGAAAGGATAGAGTGGAGAGCGAACATGCTGAAGGACGCAGATAGCCCTGTGAGATAGCAAAATGGTATGGGAATCATTTCCATTTGGCCCAGCCCCCACGTCGGTGCTCTTCGGTCAAAGCGCCCCACACGGATTGCAGACCCGCAGGCCGTTTGTTCTCTGGAAATGCTTCCCGTCAGGATCCCTTCTTAGAAGCCTCTGGCGGAACGAGGCAATGGAGCATAGGGCCGAAAGGTACCGGGCAAATTTCCGGATCGAGTTATCACCCATCGTTTCCCAAGAGGCAGCCCCATCTCTTCTTGCGTACGACTTCAACCGGCCCTGTAACTGTTGAACGACGGACTACGGGCCAAGCTTTTCCGGCGGAGGGTCCGTCCAGAAGTAGTCACAGCGGCGGCCAGCGCGCCGAGCGCTCGCCCGGCTTGACCGTAACTCTCAGTTTTCCGCCTCGTCTTGAATTCCCTGAGGCCTTTACCTTATGCCTTCTCGCCTCTCAAATCAAGACCCAGCCGAGAATGACGAGCGAGCGGTAATGAATATGGTCTGGCATTTTCGTGAGGTTTGAATTGAATGAAGAACAGCTTGAACTGCCGGGCTCAGATGACGCGGAAGGAGTTAGTCGGGATTCGCGGCGCGCAAACGCTTTGCCAAGGCCTGCAGGAGCTTCCATCCAATGGTGCCATTCCCTTCCACCAGGGGGCGGAACTCCCAGAACGTGAGTCCATAACAAAACAGGTCGGTGGCGGCGATCACCGTGGCCGTGCGCGATCCGCCGTCGATCAGGGCAATCTCGCCGAAGTAACTTCCGGGGCCCAGGGTGGCAAGGTGGACGCCTTTGCTCGAGACCTCCGCCTCTCCGGAGTCAATCAGGAAGAAGGCGGCGCCTCCCGAGCCCTCCACGATCACCGTCTCGCCCTTCGCGAAGTGGCGCTCCTTGAGCAGGCGGGCGATCTGTTCGGCCTGCCGGCGGGTCATATCGGCGAAAAGCTCGGTGCGCATGAGGGCGGCAACGGGATCGCGCGGCGGGGGGCCGGGCGGCAAGACCTCGGGGTGTTCCTTCCCGGTGGTGATGGCGCGGCACTGGAGGATGTAGAGCGTCCCATCCTGGTACGCCCATTCGATGTCGCGCCGCGGGCCGTATGCCTTTTCACACTGCAAGGCGAGTTCGCCTAGAGCGGCGAGTTGCGCGTCGTCGAGGCAGATCTGGCTCACCTGCGCAGGAGGTACTTGCTGCTCGAAGGTGCCGCCGTTGGGGAGCGCGCGCACCGCGATGCGCTTGCGTCCGGCCTTGCGCTCCAGCACCCGGCCGGCTCGGTCGAGGCGAAAGTGATCGGGGACGACGAGGCCGGCGACCACGGCTTCGCCCAGGCCCCAGCTCGCTTCGATCAAGCGCTCGTCGGCTCCGGTGACGGGATTCTCGTTGAACATGACCCCGGCCACGGTGGGGCTAAGGAGTGTCTGCACAACCACGCCCACGCTCGGCCGCGCGAACAGGCCCACCTTCTGGCGGTAGGTGATGGCCGAGTCCGAGTTTGCGGACCACCAGACTTCCCGGATCGCGCCGGGAACGTCGGCAGGCGAATGAACGTTGAGAATGGTCTGGTGCTGGCCGGCGAAGCTCGCCGCCGCGCCGTCTTCGTCCACGGCGGAGGAGCGCACGGCAAAGGGCGGCCGCAAGCCGATGACGGCCTTGGCCACCTTCTCAACCGCTTTGTTCTCACCCGCGGCAACGGCCTCCACCAGGTCGCCCGAAAGCACGACGCCGGGCGGGACTGGGAGCCCGTTGCGCGCGGCGTCTCCAAGCCCCACCGCTTTCGACCCATAGAGCGCGGTCTCGCGCGCCTTCGTGAAAGGAACGACTTTCTTCATCCCAGCACCGTCACTTCGCCGGCATCCCCGTCCACACGCACACGGACGCCGTCGGCAATACGTTCGGTCGCCTCGCGAGTCCCCACCACGCCGGGGATGCCATACTCGCGCGAAACGATCGCCGCGTGAGACAGGAGCCCGCCGTTGTCGGTGACGATCCCGCCCAGCAGCGGCAGGAGAATATTGAAAGCCTCGCTCGTGGACTCGGTGACGAGCACGTCGCCCTTGACGATGCGGCCGAACTCCGACGGTCCGGAAACGCGGCGCGCCGGCCCTTCGTAACAGCCCTTGCTCGCCGCCAGCCCGTAGAGGACCTTTTCCTCGTTCTGCGCCTCCGAGCTCCCGAAAAGGTGGCCCAGAGAAATGAAGGTTGCGCGCATCAAGCGGGCACCCGCGGGAGGCAGCCCCGAGAAGTCCGGCGGGGGCGGTGGGGGCGGGCCAAGGAAAGGCGGAACGTTTTTGGCGGTGTAGGTGGCGCGGTATTGGGCACGCTGGGCGAGCTCGTCGGCGGACGGACCGTCCTTGCCGGTAACCAGCGCGCACATCTCGTCGAGGCTGGCGTCGAGCATGTGCTCGGGGGCAGCGATGCGGCCCCGGCTCGCCACCCGGCGACCGGCCGCCAGGGCGGCGCGGCGCATGATGCCCGAAGCCCAGATGTCACTGAAGACACCGCGCTCATCGCGCAGGCGATAGGTGCGTCGGGCCTCGCTGAGCAGATCGTCGAACTCGGCCTGGTGCTCCGCGGGAACCTGGGCGCGGACCTCCGCAATGCGGGCATCGATATCGGAGGCAATCGGGGATTCACCGGAAACGGCGATGCGCAAGGCCCTCAGGAGTGCGTCCGGTAGTTCCAGCGCCGTGGGCTCAGCAATGTCGAAACCGTCCACGAGGCGGTTGCCGACCAGGTCTAGGTAATCAGCAACCGCGGCGCCGCTTTCGCCCTTCAGGGCGCGCAAGCGCGCGAGCACCTGCGCGGGGTCGCCGTCGGAGGCCAGCGCCTGGGATGCGGCAGCATCTTGCGCGAACGCACGCCTCAAGTCATCCAGCTCCCCGGAGCCGCCTGCCGATACGTCTGCGGCGCCGCGCATCAGGCCCAGCAACTCGGCGGGCGGAAGGCCAGTCCAGTCCCCAACGTGGGCCAGGAAGTCGCCGACCGGGACCATGGCTCCCGCCGTGAAGTGCATGTGCTGGGTGATCATGGCTGCGTGGTGGTCGCGGCAGCGCGTCAAATACGCGGCCAGCTCGGCGTCCGAGAGGGCGTCGGGATTGACCGCCTGCAGCTCGCGGTGCTTGGCAACGGCAGCCGGCTTGCGGTTCTCATCCCAGTCGCGGAGTTGCTCCCGCCATACCTTCTCAGCGAAGACTTGTTCGGCGCGCTTGAGGCGCTCGGGGATTTCGGCTTCTGGAGCCGGCAGCACCTGGTTGTAGCCGAAGCCGTTTACGTAGCTCATCTGCAGCCCGTCGATGAGCATCCCGTAGAAGCGCGCGAACTCGTTGCTGCCCTTCTTGAGCGCGGGGGGGTGGGTCTCCTGGAAGTACCGCGTCCCCGCGCGCGGGAAGTGCACGGCGTCCTGCGTCCACGGGCCCGGCCCGGGCGCTTCAAAGTGCAGTTGGGTGGAGCTCTTCAACTCGGTCATGACCCGTCTCCTCTTCGCGGCGCCCCGGAGATCTCGCGGCGCCGCGGACAAATATTAAATATGAGGACTTGCTTCTTACCCGCCCCCTTTTCTGATGCCGTGCGGGTAGATGGAGATTTCCACTTCGCTCTCACTCGCCCCGGCGCGTCCACACAGGACTGGGCCGACACGTCAACCTGGGAGTTCCTCTCTTCTCTATTTTTCCGTTTCGCAGTTTCCCCGAGGCTCTGATTCTATGCCTTCCTGCCTCTCAAATCAAGGCCCGCCGGGAATGGAACGGCAAAGGTTCAGCGACGTGGGGAGAGGGGTAGGTTTGTGCTTTTCCCGCCGAGAAGGAAGATTCGCCGCGCGTTCCCGCCGCAACACTTTTGTCCGCGCCCTCGCACCCTGCCCCCGGAATCTTTCATCATGCATTCGAATTTGCTTCGCCCTGCATTGACGGCGCCAAGGCCCTGTGTTAATTTCAGTTGGAGGGATGGAGGGGCGTAGGAGGCTGGTTGGCCGTCTTCCTGTGGATTCAGCACCAAGGTGAAGTCTGGCAGTTGATCGCGAACACCGGCTTGGTGGCGCGCATTACCCTCTTCATCCTGCTTTTCTTTTCCGTCCTCTCCTGGGCGATCATCTTCAAGAAATACCGAAGCTTTTCCGCGGCGCGCGCGCAAACGCGGGCGTTTCTGGAGATTTTCCGCCGCAGCCGCAAGCTGTCGGAGATCCGCGCCGCCTCCAAAGGCCTGGCACAGTGCCCGGTAGCAGAGGTCTTCCAGGCCGGCTACCGCGAAATCGAAAACCAGGTGAGCATTTCCGAGAATCCCGCGACCCCCCGGGTTCGCAGCCTGGACGCCATCGAGCGTGCCTTGCAGATCGCCTCGTCGGCGCAACTGGCCATCCTCGAGCAGTGGTTGAGCTGGCTGGCCACCATCGCCGCCGCCACGCCCTTTATCGGGCTGTTCGGAACGGTCTGGGGCATCATCGACGCCTTCCAGGGACTGGGCAGCGCCAGCAGCGCCTCGCTGCGCAGCGTCGCGCCGGGCATTTCGGAGGCGCTGGTCACCACCGCCGCCGGACTCTTTGCCGCCATTCCCGCCCTGATTGCCTACAACCAATTTGTGCAACGCCTGAAGGAATTCGGCGCGCAGATGGACGACTTCCGTCTCGAATTGCTAAACATGACGGAGCGTCATTTCACCTGAAATCCCGCTCGAGCGGCCCCCGGCCGCGGAGCGTTTACGGAGCGAGACCATGGCCTTCACCAATCGCCAAGGCCGGACGCAGACCTCCCTCTCCGAAATCAACGTCACCCCGCTGGTCGACGTGGTGCTGGTGCTGCTGGTGATTTTCATGCTCACCGCGCCCATCCTGCAGTCGGGCATCCAGGTAGAGCTGCCCAAGACGCACACCGTCAAGGCGGTCTCGGAGGAGCGGGTGGTGGTGACCATCGACAAGCGGCAGACCGTCTACGTGGGCAACCGCGCCGTCAACATCCATCGCCTGGGCGCCGCGGTGCTCGACCAGCTCCACGGCGCCGGCAAGTCGCCAGTCTTCATCCGTTGCGACGTGGCAGTGCCCTTCGGAGCCTTCGCGCAAGTGGTGGACGCGCTCAAGCAGGCCAATCTCACCAACCTCAACATCGTCACTGAGCCGTTGCATACGCGGGGAGGCTAAGCCGCCCCCACCCCGGGCGGAAGTGATTGCGCCATGCCTGCGCTGACTCTCAACCTCGACCCCGGCCGGCGCGAGACGCTGCGCGGCACGCTGCTGGCCTCACTGGGCTTTCATGCCCTGTTGGTAATTTCGGCGCTGGTCTGGGTGGGCCTGGGATTGAACCTGGGAGCCTCGGGAGGCAAGAACTGGGCGGCGGGAGGAGCGGTGCGCGTCAGCGCCGTCGCCTCGCTGCCGGGGGTTCCCCTCCCCACGCCTTCCCTCACCACCCCCAACACCCTGGCCACCGCCAGCCCGGGGCTTTACCACACGGAGGCGCGAAAGCTTACGCCGCCCCCCAAAGCGCTGCCCATTCCCAAGTTTGAGGAGGCCGAGCGCGCTCACAAGCCGCTGCGCGTCAACAAGCGCATCCAGGCCCAGGCCATGCCCCCTCCCGAAAACGCCGTGCCCTTCGGCGAGGGCGGCCAGCCTTCCATGAGCTACAACCAGTTCACCACCGAGGCGGGGCAAGGCGGGGCCAAGTTCGGGAACGGCAATTTCGGCCAGCAATTCGGCTGGTATGTGGACGCGGTGCGCAACCGAGTAAGTGGCAACTGGCTGGTTTCGACCATCAGTCCCAACATCCTGACCGCCCCGCGCGTTTACGTCAGCTTCGACATCCGGCGCGACGGCACCATCACCGACGTTCAGGTCACCCAGTCAAGCGGGGTTCCGGAAGTGGACCGATCGGCGTTGCGCGCCGTGCTGGCTTCCAATCCCCTGGCGCCGCTGCCGCCGGGATACTCCGGGAACGAAGTGGCGGTGCAGTTCTACTTTGATTTCAGCCGGCGATGACACACCGAGCCCTGAAAAGGCTTGGCGGCCGGACATCGCGGCGACGGCCTTTATGCATCTGAAAAAATCTGGTGGTTGGAGCTCGATGAAAACCTCACGCTTGCGATGGCTGCCCGCTCTGCTGCTGCTTCTGCTGCTGGCATTGCTGCTTCCCACTCCCCTGGCGCACACCCAGGACTGGTTTACCACCGGCATCAACCTGGGCGCGCCGCGCATCCGGTTGGCGGTCAGTGCCTTTCCGCCCCAGACTTCCGATCCCAACCTTGACCGCCTGACGAAGGAATTCAACCAGGTGCTCTGGAACGACCTGTCGAACGCCGGCATTTTCGACATGGTGAGCCGCAGCCTCTATCCGCTGCAGTCGCCCGTCGAGCCCTCCGACGTGGACTTCAAGGCCTGGTCCGACCCACCCGCGCAGGCGCAGATGCTCGCCTTCGGGAAGACCGAAATCATCAACTCCAACTTGGTGATTACGGCGCGGCTGTTCGACGTGCGCAACCCCCAGAACCCCTCCGTCATCGCCAAGCGCTACGTCGCCACGATGAACGAGATTTCTACCCGTGACGCCGCGCACCGCTTTGCCAACGAAATCGTCAAGACGCTGGGCGGAGGCATCCCCGGCATCGCCCTGACGCGCATCGCCTTCGTCAGCAACCGCACGGGCAGCCCGGAGATCTGGGTGATGGATTACGACGGCTTTAACCAACACCCCATCACCAGCTACGGGTCGCTCTCGCTCACCCCGCGCTGGTCCCCGGACAATTCCAAGATCGCCTTCACCAGCTACGCGATGGGCAACCCCGACATCTTCATCATATCGCTGCTCACCAACCACCGGCTTCCCTTTCCGCTCTACCGTGGGCTGAACACCACCCCCGCCTGGTCGCCGGATGGGAGCAAGATCGCCTTCTGCTCGAGCATGAGCGGCGACCCGGAGATTTACGTGGCCGACGCCAACGGCTACAACCTGCACCGCCTCACCTTTTCGCCAGGCGTGGACATCTCGCCGGTCTGGAACCCCAAGACGGGCAACGAGCTCGCTTTCGTTTCCGACCGCAGCGGGTCGCCGCAGATCTACACCATGTCCGTGGACGGAACCAATTTGCGGCGGCTGATTACCGGCGGCGGCGACGCCAGCGCCCCGTCCTGGTCGCCCAACGGGCTCTTTATCGCCTTTTCCTGGCGAGTCTCCGATACCGGAACCTACGACATCTACGTGATAGAAATCGCCACCGGACGCATCATCCAGTTGACCCACGATGCGGGGCGCAACGAGCACCCCTGGTGGTCGCCCGACGGCCGACACCTGGTCTTCGAGTCCAACCGTTCGGGCTCCAAGCAGATCTGGACCATGCTTGCCGACGGCAGCGACCCCACCCAGCTGACCACCATCAAGGAGAATTGGAATCCCAGTTGGTCCAACTAGGCCGGAATTTTTGCCTTTTTCCGGACACGGTGTTAGCATGAGCCCACGATGGCAGAACAGAAAGCGCGAAGGCCTGATTTCTTCGATTGATATCCCCATTCATTGCCGCAAGAAACGCTTTTCATATCCCTATCACACGTCACCCCTGCTAGGGGAGGAGATGGTACGCAGATGAAAACTCGCAGCTACGTAATTCTGTTGGGCATTCTGACCAGTGCTGTTCTGATCGGGGCGTGTCACAAGGCTCCGCCCGTCGCCCCGCCACCCCCGCCCCCGCCGGCGGCCGCACCGGCTCCGCCCTCAGCGCCGACCGTGACCCTGACCGCGGAACCATCGACCATCGAGAAGGGCCATTCCGCCACCCTGAGCTGGACGACGTCGAACGCCACCACTTTCGACTTGGAGCCCAACGTGGGCAACGTGCAGTCCAACGGCTCGACCACCGTCACCCCCAGCCAGTCCACCACCTACATCCTGACCGTTAGCGGCCCGGGAGGCAAAGCCACCGCCAGCGCTCGCATCACCGTGGCCCTGCCACCGCCACCGCCTCCTCCCTCCGG
>JBJKQV010000373.1:0-3373 GCA_046704985.1 Terriglobia bacterium | reverse complement strand
TCGTCCCCTGGCGCGCCTGGGTAACTTATCACCTCGTCTACCATCCGGGGAGCGCCCTTGCAACGCCGGAGTGGGTGTACGGGGCGGTGGGGCTGCGGAGCATCGTCTACCTGCTGGCCAGCGTCGGGGTGCTGGTTTACAACTATCGGCGACTGGCCGATCCCAACTCGCGGCGGCGCGTGCGTGTGGTGCTGCTGGGCCTGGGAATCAGCGTCGTCGGGGTGGTCACCTGGGTGGCGCTGGGCTCGGCACGCGCCCTCAGCTTTGGGCACCGCGTCCTGGAGATTTCTCTCTACGTGCTCTGGCTGGTTTTTCCTCTGTCGGTGGCTTACGCCATCCTGCGCCACCGTATGTTCGACCTGGGGGTAATGATTCGCCAGGGGCTGCAGTACGCCCTGGCGCGCGGCGCGGTGCTTTCGCTGGTGCCGGCCCTGGCGGTGGTCTTGGTGGGCGACCTGCTCTGGCACGGCGAGCAGCCGCTGGTTCACATCCTCGCCGCGCGCGGGTGGCTCTACGCGGGCGTGGGAGGGTTGGCGCTGCTCGCTTACGCGCGCCGCCGCGCCTGGATGCAAACCCTCGACCGCCGCTTTTTCCGCGAGCACTACGATGCCCAGCGCCTGCTGCGCGATATCGCCGAGCAAGCGCGGCAGGCGGGAAGCCTCGACCGCGCTGCCCCGCGCGTGACGGCGCGTATCGAAGCGGCTCTGCACCCGTCGTTCGCCACGCTCATGGTGCGGCCGGCAGGCGAAGCGGACTTCCGCACCTGGTCCTCGGCGCCTTCCGGACAGGGGCCGGCCGGGCTTCCGGCGGAGAGCAAACTGATCGCTCTGCTGCGCGTGCTGGGCAAACCCATGGCGGTGACCGAAACGGCCTGGTTGCAGCAGCAGCTGCCGCATGCTGAAACCGATTTCCTGCGCCGCGCGCACGTTGACCTGCTGGTGCCCATCACCTTGGCCGGCAGCCAGGACGAAGCGCTGCTGGCGCTGGGGGTGAAGCGTTCCGAAGAACCCTACACCGCCGAGGACCAGGACCTGCTGGCCGCCATCGCTTCCAACCTGGCGCTGCTCGAACGGCCCGCCGTCTCCGCTGCGCCGGCGCGCGAGGGCATGCTGGAGTGCCCGCAGTGCGGCGCCTGCTACGACACCGCGGCCACCGCCTGCACCCAGGACGGCGCCGCGCTCAGCGGCGTGTGCCTGGCCCGCACCCTCGCCGGGCGCTACCGCTTGGAGCGCCTGCGCGGGCGCGGCGGCATGGGAAGCGTCTACGAGGCGCTGGACACCGCCCTGGAGCGCCGCGTGGCCGTCAAAGTGCTGCGCGACGAGATGCTGGGCAGCCGCGAGGCTTCGGAACGCTTCCGCCGCGAGGCGCGCGCCGCCGCCGCCCTGTCGCATCCCAACGTAGTGAGCGTTTACGACTTTGGCGTGGAGGCCGGCACGCGCGCTTTCCTGGTGATGGAACTGCTGGAGGGGGCCACCCTGCGCGAGGAGTTGGAGCGCCTCACGCGCCTCGCTCCGCCGCGCGCCGCGGCTATCCTGGAGGATGTGTGCGGCGCCGTCGAAGCCGGCCACGAGCGTCATCTCGTCCACCGCGATTTGAAACCGGAAAACATTTTTCTAACCCGCTCGCCGGCCGGGGAAGTGGCCAAGGTGCTGGATTTCGGCATCGCCAAACCGCTGCCCAGCTCGACGCAGGAAACCGCCGAAACCGGTCCCGGCGCGCTGCTGGGAACGGTCCGCTACATGTCGCCCGAGCAGTTGCGCGGCGGTGAGGTGGCGACGGAGTGGGATTGGTGGGCGCTGGCCGTGGTTTGCTACGAGATGCTGGTGGGCGCGCACCCCTTCCGGGCCGCTACAGTCGCCGAGTTTCACAACGCCATCCTGGCCGGGCAGGTGACGCCCGTCTGCGAGCACTTGCCTGACGCTCCGGCCGCCTGGCAGGATTTCTTCGACCGCGCCCTGGCGCTTGAGCCTTCCCGCCGCCCCGCCTGGCCCGCCGGGTTCTTGTCCGACCTGAAGCGCGCCCTTTCTCTTTAGTCACCGTTCGCGCTCCGCCACCTACCACCTACTTCCTACTTCCTTGTTTCCAAGACTGTGGTAGTTTAAGGAGCGGTTTGATTTTCCGGCCATGCTCAGCGAAATCCTCATTCAGAACTACGCGGTCATCGAAAACCTCGCCTTGGAATTTCAGCCCGGGCTCAATCTGCTGTCGGGTGAGACGGGCTCGGGCAAGTCCATCCTGGTGGACGCCCTGGGGTTGGCGCTGGGCGGGCGAGCCTCGACGGAAGTGGTCCGCACCGGCGCCTCGCGCGCCGTGGTGACGGCGGTGTTTCGCTCGCCGGGCGGCGCGGCGCCGTGGAAGTCGTGGCTGGAAGAAAACGCCCTGGCGGCAGGCGAGGAATCGGAAATCATCCTGCGGCGCGAAATCGCCGCGAACGGCAAGAGCCGCCTGCTCGTCAACGATCAGCCCGTCACGCTGACGGTGGTCAAGAACCTGGCGAGCTTGCTGCTCGAAGTGCACGGCCAGAGCGAGCACGTGGCGCTGCTCAATCCCGATGCGCAGCTCGACCTGCTCGACCAGTTTGCGGGCACGGGCGAGCTGCTGGACGAAGTCGCCGCCTGCTACGCTCGTCGCCGCGAGCTGGAACGCGAGCGCGACGGCCTGGCGCAGAGCGAGGCCGAGCGCTTGCGGCGCATCGACCTGGCGCAGTTTCAGGTGCGCGAGCTCGACCAGGCCGATTTGCAGCCCGGCGAGGACTCGCGCCTGGAGGAAGAAAAGCGCGTGCTCGGGAATCTGGAAAAGATCCGCACCACGGCCTCAAACGCCTACCAGCAGGTCTACGAGGACGAAGGCGCGGCGAACGAGCGCCTGGCCGCCGCCGCGCGTGCCGTCGAAGAGTTGGGCCGCTACGATTCCGCTTTCGAGGCCTACCGCGAGCCGCTGGCCGCCGCGCGCGCCGGGCTCGACGACCTGGCCATCTTCCTGCGCGATTACCTGAACCGCCTCGACGCCAGCCCGCACCGCCTGGCGGAGGTCGAAGACCGCCTGGCGCTGCTCGACCGGCTGAAGCGGAAATACGGAAGGACGATTGAAGAAGTGATGGAGTATCTGGAATCAGCGCGACAGGACTTGAGAAACATCGAACATGCCGATGAGCGCCGCGCGGAAGCGGAGCGCGAGTTGGCCAAGGCTGCGACGGCGTACCGCCGGGGGGCGCGCGAGCTTTCCGAAAGGCGTCGCGAGGCGGCGCGGAAAATGGCGAAACTGGTCCTCGAGGAACTGGTGCAAGTGGGCATGGAGAAAACGCGCTTCGAAATTCATTTTGAGAGGCTGCCCGACGAGCGCGCCACGTCGCAAGGAGTGGATGATATTGAAT
>JBJKQV010000372.1:0-3796 GCA_046704985.1 Terriglobia bacterium | reverse complement strand
GGCTGGCACGCCGCGCAGGATTACGAGCACCTGAACCTGCCGGAAGCCGAGCGCGCTTGCCGCGACGCGCTGTGGCTCAACCATGAAGTCTTCCTGGGCGGCGAAGCCGACGTGGACGACGTGCTGCGCGCCCTGGAGAAACTTCATCGTCACGCCTCTTCGCTGCTCACCGCCGCCGGCGCCGGCAGGCAGGAGTCAAAATCCGCATGATGCGTCGCGCTTGGGGAGCAGCCTTGGTGTTGGGACTCGCGGCGGGTGTTTCACTGGCCGCCGGGCCGCCGGCGCCTCGCGCTCACGCGCCCTGGACTTTCCGCAGTGATTTCGCGCACGGCCTGACCGGCTGGATGAGCTTCCCGCTGGTGCAGGACATCGGCTTTGATCCCTCGCTATTTACCGCCCAAGAAGGCGGGCGCACCGTGCTCGTGCGCCAGGTCCAGCCGCTGGGCCGCAAGCGCCTCGATCTGGGCTTCATCCGGCCGCTGAAGTTTTTTGCTTCGCCTGCGTCGAGCGTTCAACTGGCGTATTCGTTGCGCGCCGCCGGGAAGCTGCAGAGCCTGCGATTAATTCTGGCCGGCGCCGACGGGCGTCGCTACGCGGCGGCGCTCGATTCGGCACCCGGTGAACACACGGCCAAGATTCTGGGTTCGGAGCTCTCGTTGCCTGCGGCGGGAGCAAAGATTCAAGCGGTGCTGGTCGTGGCGCGGCTCGAAGCCCCGCCCGCCCGAGCGCGCGAGCGCTTGACGCTGGCGAGCGTCGAGATCCATGCGGAGCGGCCGCCGGAGGTTCGGTTGGCTGCACCCGCGCTGAATCGCTCCGAGGTGGGCGGCGAAAGTGTCGCGCGGGAGGTGTTCGCGCCTGGTTCGAGCCTGCGTGTGCGCCTCGGGAAGCCCCAGGCGGGCGCGCGATTGGAAATTTCCGACCCACAGGGCAAACAAATCGGTAGTGCTGGGTTTTCAGCCGCGGGTGCGGCCGCGCTCGCGCTGGTTCCCGGCGCGACACCGGGACTGTGGAAGGCCACGGTGACGTGCGGAGAGGCCCGCACGGTTTTCCATTTTCTGGTGCTTGGCGCTGCGCCGCCGCACCCGAGGATTTTGCTGAGCGCGAAGCGCCTGCAGGAACTGCGCACGCTGCCACGCTACGCCCACTTGCGCGCAGAAATCCATCGCCAAGCGCGCGAGCTGGCGGCGCGCATCGCCTACAATTCCGCGGCGGGCGCGAACATCAACCACCTGCCGGGCGGGACGGGGCTGCATCCCGGGTTTGTAGGTGAGCTGAAGGCCTACTTCCGGCTTCTGGAAAACTACAGCAACGCGATTTCCTATAACGCTCTTGATTATTCGCTTAGTGGCGACGAGGCCTCGCTGGCGGCGGGGCGGCGCGCATTGCTGACCGTGGCGCGCTGGCAGACCTGGACGCCGCCGCGCTTTACTTCTCACGGCCTGCACACCTATTACGAGGTCGGGGTTTTCACGCAGCGCGTGGCGCTCGGGTACGATTTGATTGCGCCCAAGCTGAGCGCGGCGGAAAAGCGCCAGGTCGCCGACGCTTTTTGGCGGCAGATCATCTCGCCCACAGTGGATGAATACTACCTTTACAACCGCATGCCGCTCGCAGCGAGCAACTGGATGGCAAATTCTCTGGGTGGCGCCCTGGCCGCCGACGTGGCTGCGGAAGGCGATGTGCCGGAATGGAGGCAGCGCGAGGGCGCGGCGCTGGGCGAGCTCCTGGCGGCTTATCAAGAGCTGCTGCGCGGCCTTTTCCCCGGCGACGGCAGCGAGGCCGAGCCCGCCGGTTACGAAAACTTTGCCATGCGCGGACTCTCTTGGGGAGAAGCGGCGCTCAACGGCGTGGGCATCCGGCCGCGCGGCTCGACGCGCATGGAGCAAGGGTTCTGGTGGCCGTATTACGCCATGGTGCGTCCGGATATGGTGCTGGACACGGGCGATTTCGACGGCCGGCTCGACAACCTTCCAGGCTTTGCCTGGGGCGCCGAACACGCGGGCATTCCCGCCCTGCGCGATTTCTACGACCGCAGCGCTGCGCACGTGGCGCTGACTGCCATCGCGAAGGTGAACCACACGGGCCGCGCGCTCGAGCAAGCCTCGAGCCCGCTCGACCTGGTCTGTTGCACGAAGCCGGCGGCTGAGGGTCCGCTGCCGCCGCCTTCGCGGGTCTTTCCGCTGCGCGGCAGCGCCGTACTGCGCAGCGGCTGGAAATCCACCGACACGGTGATTTCGCTGCGCGCCGGGCCCTGGTTCAATCACGAGCACCACGACGAGGGCAGCTTCCAGGTGGCGGCGTTCGGCCACAAGCTGGTTTCCGAGGCGGGCTATTCCGCCTACTACACCGACCCTAACTATCCCGTCTACTTCATCCAGGCGCCCGGCCACAACACGGTACTGCTCGACGGCGACCCTTTCAGCCAGGCGGACTACAACGGAGATTTCTGGGCGGCCTTCGCGCGCCATCCCCACTTCACGAACCGGTTGCTCTCGCCGGGTTTCGACTACCTGGCCGCCGACTTGACCACCGCCTACGCCGGGCAGTTGAGCCATTACCAGCGCGAGTTCATCTTCCTCAAGCCGGATTTTCTGGTGGTGCGCGACACGCTGCGAGCGCCTGCGCCGCACGTCTACACCTGGCTGCTGCACGCGGCGGCGGGCGCCGAGCTTTCGACCGCTGCGGACCGTGCCACCATCCAGGTTCCCGGCGCCGCGGCCGAGTTACTCGCGGCCGGCCCGGCCGACGGCTGGAAGCTGAAGGCCACGCCCATCTCCATCATCAAGTTCGACGACCTGGACCACGGGGTGATTCACACTCCGCGCGAGTTCTACCTGCAATCGGCGCGCGGCCGCGCGGCGAGCTTTCTGGTGGGCATGCGGTTTTCGGCGAGCGCGAAGGCGGAGGGCGAGCTAAAGACGCTTACCTTCTCCGCGGGCAAGGGCATTGAACAAACAGGAACCGCGCCGCTCGGTGTGATGGTGCGCACAGGCGCCGGGGCGCTGACGCTGGACGGGTTTTCGACCGACGGAGACGTCCTCGGGGTGCGCGGCGCATCGGGCGTGTTGGCGGTTGACGCGCGCAAGGTTTCGCGCGGCGGCGAGGCGCAGTTCCTATCTTCGGTTCCCGCCACCGTGGCGTGGCAGAGGACCGGCGCAGCGCTCGAGGCAAGCGTCAGCGCGCAGTCGGCGGCAAAGATCGAGTTTCGCGCTTCCGGGAAGCCTTCTGAGGTGCGTGTGGACGGCGCGTCGGCGACTTTCGAATATCGCGGTGGAATGGCCGTCCTCAAGATCAGCGCCAAGGGGGAGCATCGTGTCGTCATCAAACCTTGAGCCCCTGTTCGAGGAAGCGAAAAGCTGGGACCTGTTCGACGCCAACGTGCGCCTGGGGCCCTCGGGAATTCACGGCGAGCTGGCGCTCCAGACCGCACCGTTGCTCGAAGAAATGGACCGCTTTGCGATTCGCCAGGCGCTGGTGTCGCACTGGACAGCGGAGGAATACGACGTCGAGACGGGCAATCAGGCCCTGGAGCGCGACCTGGCGCCCCGCTTCACGCCCGCCTGGGCGGCGCTGGCCGACCCGGCCTCGGTGCAAGCTCTGGAGCGCCGCCGGCCGCTGGCCGTGCGCCTGACGCCGGGCGTTCACCAGCACAACTTTCCGCTTTCCGTCTGGTCGGCCTCGGGCCTGTTCGAATATTTGCAGGGAGCCTCGGTGCTTACGCTCATCTCGCGCGCCGACATTGAATGGGACCGGCTGGCGGCGTTGCTCGAAGAGTTCCCGCGGCTGGTGGTGGTGC
>JBJKQV010000371.1:0-9120 GCA_046704985.1 Terriglobia bacterium | reverse complement strand
AACAACTCGACCAGCGTGTGGTCGGCGCCTTCTTCTTCTAAGGTGCGGCTGGGGAAGCGCAGCTCGAAGACGCGCTCGCGCAGCGCCTGGGCGGTTTCGGCGCTCTGCCAGACGAAGCGCGCCACCTCCGCCTTCGTCTCCAGCTTCGCGATGTGGGGGATCCACGCCGATTCCGCGATGATCAGCGCGCGCTCGCAAAAGAAGAAGCGCTTGAGAAGCTGCGCGGTGTCGAGGCGCATCCAGCGCGCGCGAAGCTCACTGCTGACCAGATAGGCTGCTGACTGTGACATGGTCTTTCCCCCCGGCGGAGATTGCTCCGCCGCTAGTAGTCCTTCCGTTGGGCGAGTAGTGCCCTGCGCGACTTCCTGCCGAAATGTCAAGATACCGCCAACCGCCGGACAATGCAATGCCGGCGCCCGGAAGACGCCCGTTCTGGCGCAGAGAAAGCAGCGGCTCAGCGCGGCAGCTTGCCGAGCAGGCGCCACAGCCAGCGGTGGAAGCGGTGGACGGAGGTGACGGGCTCCAGGAACATGAGGACGCACTCGCCGTCCACAACCTTGAGGCCGTGTTCCTCCGCCGCCTTGAGCGCCGCGGGCGAGCCGGCGCCCTGCTGCAGCCAGAGGCGGGGAATGCCCGCCGCCGCCGCGTCGCGCACCACCTGCTCGGTCTGGGCGGGGGGCACCACCACCAGCGCCCCGCCCACCGCTTCCGGCAGGTCACGCAGGCTGGGGTAGCAGCGGTCGCCTTCCAGGGTGGAGGCGGAGGGATGGACAGGAAAGAGTTGATAGCCGCGCTCGCGCAGCGCCCGGTAGGCGGAGTTGCCGAACTTCTTGCCGCGCCGCGACACTCCCACCACCGCCAGCTTGCGCTGCGCCATGAAATCTTCGACGCCCGAACGGGCTGCCATGGGGTTTCCTCCTGGGGCAGGAAGAAAACCGGCGCGCGGAGCAGGGAGACTGTTCCGCGCGCCGGAGACGTTCATTTCGCGCCGTACCCGCCTTGCCGGGAGGCAAGGACTAGGCGACGTGCGCCTGGGCTTTCACCTGGTCCTTCAGCCACGGCGTGCTGACGGACTTGGGCCGCACGATGGGGGAGCCCAGAGCGCGGTTGATGATCAGCTGCGAGCACATGCCCATGGCCCGCGAGACGCCGAACAGCACCGTGTAGTAATCGAACTCGCTCAGCCCGAAGTGATAGAGGAGCGAGCCGGAGATGGCGTCCACGTTGGGCCAGGGGTCCTTGGCCTTGCCCTGCTCGCGCAGCGCGTCGGGAACCAGCGCGAAGAGCTTGTCCACGATCTTGAAGATTTCCTCCTCGGGACAAACGCGCTCGCCGAAACGGTGGAAGGCGGTGAACCGCGGATCGGTCACGCGCACCTCGGCGTGGCCGTAGCCGGGAACCACGTGCCCTTCCTGCAAGGTCTTCCACACGTAGTCCTTCAACTGCTTGTCGGTGGGGGCGCCGCCGAACTTTTTGCGCACACCCAGGACGAAGTGCAGGCACTCCTGGTTGGCCAACCCGTGCAGGGGGCCGGCCAGGCCGTTGAGCCCCGCCGCGACCGCGTAGTAGGGATTGGAAAGCGCCGAGCCCACGGTGTGGCAGGTGAAGGCGCTGACGTTGCCGCCCTCGTGGTCGCAGTGCAAGGTGAGGTAAAGGCGGATGAGGTTGGAGAACTCGCCCTCCGGATCCGGGAGGTCGAGCATGCGCGCGTAGTTGGCGCCCCAATCGAGGTTGGGATTGGGGGCCAGGGGCTCGCCGCGCCCCGTGTGCATGCGATAGATGCCCGCGGCCACCGTGGGCAGCTTGGCGAGCAGTTGCAGGCAATCCTCCAGGGCCGCTTCCCAGTACTCCTCCTTGTGCATTCCTTCCGCATAGCGCCGGCGGAAGACCGACTCGCGCTCCATCGCCATGATGGCGGTCGAGAGCATGGTCATCGGATGGGAATCGGCGGGCATGGCCTTGAGCACCGCCCAGACGTAACCGGGAACTTCCGAGCGTTCCGCGTATTCGACCTGCAGCTTGGCCAGGCTGTCCGGATCGGGCAGCTCGCCGGTGAGAAGGAGATGGAATATCTCCTCCGGCAGGCGGTCCATCAGTTGCCCGATGGGGATGCCGCGGACCACCAACCCTTTGTCGGGGTCCACCACCGAGGTGTCACAAATCATGCCTTTCACTCCCCGCATTCCCCCGAAGACCTGGGCGACGGTGACCTCGGAAACCACCGTCTTGCCGTGTTGCTTGATCAGCGCCTGCAGCTCCTCGCGCAAGGCGGGAACCTGGGCCGAAAATTTTTCGCGTAGTGACGACATCTTTCCTCCTCTAGGATCCAATATCTGTGCGTCTGTTTCGACTAGCTTCAAACCTGCCGCGGGGATTGCTCCCCTTCGCCCGTACCCGGCTTCGCTGCACCCTCTAGCATACCTCCATCACGCCGCGGCGGTCTGCCAGAATTGCGAAAAGTTCCCCAGGTGCGGTTTGACCAGATTGCGAAAATCGATGTAGGGCATCAGCACCGCGTCGCGGTGCGTCCCCACCGTAAAGACAAACTCCTCACGTTCCGCCAGGGATCGGTCCAGCCACACGTCCATGCCGTAGAGATTCCCCAGTGGCGGAATCGCTCCCGATTCACAGTCGGGAAACAGCTTGGTCAGTTCGCTCTCCGCAAGCATCTCGAGCCGCTTGGCTCCCACGGTTTCGCGCAACTTCTTGAGGTCGAGCTTGAAAGCGGCGGGCAGCACGGCCATGATCAGGCAGCCATCCGAATCCAGAACAACCGTCTTGGCAAGCCGCTTACCCGAGATGTGGAGGGAGTGAGCGACTTCCTGCCCGGAAAACGCCTCCGGGTGTGGAAGCCACTCGTACTCGACGCCTTGAGCTTCCAAAAACTCTTGGATGCGTTTGGGTATGCTCATGTCCGCCCCCCTCGCAGGCGAAATACGATCCACCCAATGAGGCTATTGGGCAATCACCCTGCCAACACGCGAACCGGCTGCAGGGGTGGTTTGTGGGGCCGCCGAAATTGATGTAACTTACTGACAAAACATGTCTTACGTGGTGTTCGGTGGGCTGTTTGCCGGGATTCGCAAGGATTGAGCCCGGTGGTTACCCCGCAAATGGGGATTTAAGCGCACGCCCATGGCGCTATATTTCCCGGTTGAATTTCCTGTGATGAGGCCCTGAGAATCCCCCTCGGCCTTGCCTCTCCAGAGTCCGACATTGAGTCTGAAGCTCTCAATGCCCGGCGTGGCGCCTCGGATGCCCTATAATGGCCTCTCGGGCAGGGCGTGGGGTGACAAATGGAAAACCAGTTTCGAGGCTTCAGGGCCGAGTCGTTCGAGTTTCTGAACGCCTTGACCGCGCACAACAACAAGACTTGGTTCGACGCTCACCGCCAGGACTACGAGCAGCACATCACGGGCCTCTTCCGCGCCCTGCTGCGCCGCCTCGAACCGTTCCTCGAGCGCCTCGATTCCAATCTGGAGACGGCGGGCAAAACCAACGGCAACTTCTCGCGCATCAACCGCGATATTCGCTTCAGCAAAGATAAGCGTCCCTACAAATCCAGTTTTTACGTCTATGTTTATGACCGCCGCCGGAAGCGTAGCGAAACCGGGCGGCTTTACGTGGGACTGAGCGCCGAATGCGTGACCGCCGGGTTCTTGATTTACGGCGGCGAAAGCCGCGCCGCACCGGGCGACTTGCGCACGGTCTTTGCGCCCCGGCTCGCCGCCCAGCGCGCGCTGTTTGACCGACTGCTCGCCGGGACGGTGCGCCGCGGCCGCTATGAGACCTACTGGCACCGCCGGGAGCGCGGCGAGTGGATCTTGCACACGGGGCTGCCGGGGAGTGAGCGCGACTGGCAGACACTCCAAGCCTGGGTGGTGCGCAGGGTTTTCCCGGCGGGCTCGCGGCTTGCGGCCTCGCCGGGCTTTGCGGCGCGCATCGAGGAGATCTTTCGCCAGCTCTATCCGCTGCTGGCCTTCACCTCGATTGCCGGACCGCGCTGGCGGGCTCAACTTTTTCGCGCCGGCAGGGTTTAACACTTCAAGCGCCGAGTTGTGCTAGGCTGGCGCCGTCAGGGCATATCCAAAGCAAGTCATCGGGAGGCATGGCCATGGGCCACGGAAAAGGTTCGTTGAGCCGCCGCCATTCTTTGGCGCGCCTGCTCGATCCCGGCAAGACTCTTATGGCGGCGCTTGCCGGTGAACCGGCCGGCGACGCCGCGCCCAGTGTGCAGAACGCCTGGAGCGAGCCGGTCTCCTCCGACCAGCGCGCGCTGCAACTGACCCGCCGCATCACTTTCGGACCCCGGCCTGGCGACCTCG
Source organism: Terriglobia bacterium (assembly GCA_046704985.1). Taxonomy (GTDB): domain Bacteria; phylum Acidobacteriota; class Terriglobia; order UBA7540; family UBA7540; genus JBJKQV01. The sequence continues at coordinate 4,795 of JBJKQV010000371.1, read as the reverse complement.
ACCGCGTCCGCAAGATGGGCCCGGAAGCGTTTCTCGACCAGCAGCTCCATCCCGAAAATCTCGATGACTCCGACGCTGAGCCGCGTTGGAGCAACTTGCGCACACTCTCGCTGACCACCGAAGAGCTGATGGAAGATTACCCGCGGCCCAAGAAGGGGCAGAAGCGCGCGGCGCGCGCCGCGAACGGCGGCGGACAGACATCCGATTCCATGAGCATGCAGATGGAATCCTCCCGCCCGCAACTGCCCCGCCGCATCGTCGCCGAGCTGGCGCAGGAGGAAATCCTGCGCGCCGTTTACAGCCGCCGCCAGTTGCAGGAAGTGATGGTGCAGTTCTGGATGAACCACTTCAACATTTACGCCTTCAAGGGGCCGGAGCGCTGGATGCTCACCTCCTTTGAGCGCGACACCATCCGCCCGCACACGCTGGGCAAGTTCGAGGACCTGCTGGTGGCCACCGCGCAGAGCCCCGCCATGCTCTTCTATCTCGACAACTGGATGAGCTCCTCGGCCAAGCCCAACTACCCCAAGCGCCTGGAGCGCCGCCGCTTCGGCCGGCGCGGGTTCTATGCGCAGGAGATGATGCGCGGCGGGTCGTTCGAGCGGCGCCGTGGCAAGCAGGCGGGCAAACACCGTCCCCACGGCATCAACGAAAACTACGGCCGCGAGCTGATGGAACTCCACACCTTGGGCGTCAACGGCGGTTACACCCAGCAGGACGTCATCGAGGTGGCGCGCTGTCTGACCGGCTGGTCGATCAACCACCCGCGCCGCGGCGGCGGGTTTTTGTTCCGGCCCTTCCTGCACGATTACGGCTCCAAGGTGGTGATGGGGCACAAATTCCACTCCGGGCACGGCATCGAGGACGGCTACAAGGTGCTGCACCTGCTTGCCCATCACCCTTCGACCGCGCACCATCTTGCTTTCCAACTCTCGCGGGGCTTCGTCGCCGACCAGCCGCCCGCGACGCTCGTCGACCGCGCTCGCGACACTTTCCTTTCCAGCGACGGCGACATCCGCGCCGTGCTCAAGACCATTCTCACTTCGCCGGAGTTCTATTCCCGCGCCGCTTACGGCGCCAAGGTGAAGTCGCCCATGGAGCTCACGGCGAGCGCGCTGCGGGCGCTCGGAGCGCAGACCGACGCCGGGCGCCCGCTGCTCGCGGCGCTGGCGCGCATGGGTGAGCCGATGTTCATGTACGTGGCCCCCACCGGGTATCCCGACCGCGCCGACGCCTGGATCAACTCCGGGTCGTTGCTCGCGCGCATCAACTTTTCCACGCTGCTGGCGGAGAATCGCCTGCGCGGCACGAGTGTGGCCTGGGAGCGTTGGAGGTTGGGAAGCGGCGGCGCGCAAGGCGACGGCGCTCCGCTGGGAGAGGAATTGCTGGGCGAAGCGCCTTCCGCGCGCACCCGGAAGGCGATTCGCGCCCGGCTCGACAGTCTGGGAGGGCAACCGCGCCAGGAACTGGCGGCCGCGGCCGGGCTGTGGCTCGCTTCGCCGGAATTCCAGCGGCGCTGACGGTTTGTTGCGGACGGATGGAAACAGGGAAGGGTCGAGGAGGAAACAACATGGCTTCCACGCGACGCTACTTTTTGAAATCCGCCGGGCTGAGTTTGTTCGGCGCGGGGCTGGTGCCGGGCTTCCTGCGGCGCACCGCCTACGCGCTCGAGCAGCCCGGCCCGAGCGCGCGCAAGAAAATCCTGGTGGCCATCTTCCAGCGCGGCGCCGCCGACGGCCTCAACATCGTGGTGCCCTTCGGCGAGAAAGACTACTTCAAGATGCGCCCCACCATCGCCATCCCCGCGCCCAGCAAGGCCTCCTCAGCCGGCGCGACGGGGATTGACCTCGACGGCTTTTTCGCTTTTCATCCCAGCCTGGCCGCCTTGCAGCCGCTTTTCCGCGCCGGCCACCTGGCGGTGGTGCACGCCGTGGGCTCGCCTTCCAACAACCGCTCGCACTTCGACGCCCAAGACTACATGGAGACCGCCACCCCGGGTGTCAAGTCCACCTCCGACGGCTGGCTGAACCGCTACATGCGCATTGACCCGCAAGCTCAGGCAACGCCCTTCCGCGCCGTGGCCGTGGCGTCGCGCATGCCTCGCACCCTGGAAGGCCGCGCGCCCGCTTTGGCCATTCAGAATTTGAGCGGCTTCCGCTTCTCTCCCGGCCCGCTCGCCTGGCGCGACCCGCAGGCGGCGGCCCTTCAGGAGCGCGCCGTCGAGGAGATGTACGCCTCCACATCCGACCCCATGCTCGCTTCTACGGCGCATGAGATGTTCGAGGCCGTCGCCACCTTGAAGAATCTGGAAGCCCAAAATCCCGGAGGAGATTCCGCGGCTCAATATCCCAATGGCACGCTGGGAAAGAACCTCAGGCAGATCGCGCAGCTCATCAAGGGTGACGTGGGTTTGGAGGTGGCCTTCGCGGAGATGAGCGGCTGGGACAACCACGTGAACGAAGGGAACGTCGATGGACAACTGGCCACGAAGCTGAAGGAGTTCGGCGACGCACTGGCGGCGTTCTATCAGGATTTGGGCGACCGCATGGCCGACGTTTGCGTGCTCACCATGACCGAGTTCGGGCGCACGGCGCGCGAGAACGGCAACCGCGGCACCGACCACGGCCACGCCAGCTTTATGTTCGTTCTGGGCGGCAGCGTGAAGGGCGGCAAGGTTTACGGCCAGTGGCCCGGACTGGCTCCCGGCCAGCTCAACCAGGACCGCGACCTGGCGCTGACCACCGACTTCCGCGATGTCTTTGCCGAAGTGCTGGTCCGCCACCTCGGCGCGGATCACACGGCGAGGATTTTCCCCGGCTTCACTGTCGCGCCCGAGCGATTCAAGGGATTTCTCGCCTAACGGAGACTCCTCTTCAATCCTCCGCCGATGTGGGCAAGCCCATGTGCCGGGCCATGAGCCGGTCGAGCGTGCGGTCGGGGAGGAACCTGGCCAGCCAGGCGTGCTTCTTGACGTTCTTGCCGACCAGATAGCGCGTCCGGGGCTTGGGCGCGGCGAGCGCGTGTTCCACCGCCCGAGCCACCTCGATGGCGTCCACACCCGTCTCGCCCGCCTGCTGCGCCGCGGCGCGCATGGCGTCGTAAGCCCGGCGGTAGAGCTCGCGCTGCCCGGGCGGAATCGCTCGGGCAATCTCCGCCGAGTGCCGGCGCGATTTCTCCCAGATGGGCGTCGCGACGCTGCCCGGTTCGATGAGCGCAACCTCCACCCCCCAGGGCAACAGCTCCACGCGCAGCGCGTCGCTCATCGCTTCCAGCGCAAACTTGGAGGCCGCGTAGGCGCCGATGAAGGGCGCAGCCACGCGCCCGGAAATGGAGCTCATCTGCACCACGCGCCCCCGCGCCACACGCAGCAAGGGCAGAAACGCCTGGGTGACCGCCAGCGCACCGGTCACGTTCACTTCCAGTTGGCGGCGGAATTCCTGCAGGGGCAGGATTTCGAGCGGCCCGGCGATGGCAATCCCGGCGTTGTTCACCAATCCCGCCAGTCCTGCCTTACCCACTGCATGCTCCACCTGCTCGCGCGCCGTGGCGATGCCGGCCGAGTCGGTTACATCCAGGAGCAGTGTCTCCAGCTGCGGCCCCGCCTGGGCGCGCAGCGCTTCGGCGTCTACGTCCCGCCGCACGCCGGCGAAAACTTTCCAGCCCTGCTGGTCGAGATGGAGCACGCACGCCTTGCCGATTCCCGTGGACGCTCCGGTAATCAGCACGGCGCCTCGATGGACTGCGGCGTCTTCGGGCATGGGGGTGACCTCAGGCGATGGATTCGCGGCGCCGGAAAGCGCCCGCGCGGCGCTTGCGCGCCGCCACGCGAACCCGATTCTAGCCCACTCGCGCCCGCGTTCCAACGTTACGTCCGGCCGCGGTCGCACGCCGTGCTAAAAGTCGCGGATGCTCTGGGCTCTGGCACCACCCGACCCTCCGATGAATTTGTGGCAGCGCGCCGGCGGCTTCAACCTGGTGTTGGCGTTGGTGCTGGGGTGCCTGCTGGCCATTGGTTTCCGCGCCTGGGTGCTCATGGCGGTTGAGAAGCAGCGCCGCCGGGGGACGGTGGTGCGGCACGCCGTGGTGGGCGCGCTGTTTCTGGTCCTGGGGGCGCTCTACGCGCTGTTTGCCTGGCCCATGCTGATTTGGAACCACCCGGCGCGCATCCTGACTGTGGGCACCGCGGTGCTGGTTCCCATCTTTGCGGCGTGGCGGCGGGGAAATCCCGGCAAGCCTCATCCCGTCTGGCGCCGCGTGCTGGCGGGAGTTTTTGTGGCCGTGCTGCTGTTGACGGCGGTGGATACGCTGCTGCGCACGGGATTCATTACTTTGAAACTGCACCGCGTGGCGATGCTGGTGGATGTCACGGGTGAAACGCGGACCGAACCCTTGCCCGCCGAGCCCGGCCAGGGAATCTCGGCGCGCCAGGTGACCGCCTACCGCGTGATTGTCTGGCTGGCGAACGGCTATCCGGGCGCTGACGTTTGGGTCTACGGCCACAAGGTAGCCTTCCAGGGCAAAGCGCTGATGGTTTCCAAGGCCTTCAACCGCTGGGGAGTGCCCAACCTTTACGAGTTCGTGGCTATTCACAACGGCGCTTTGCCTTCCGGCGGCGCGGCGCCCTATTTCTACGAGCCCTTTCCTCACCGCAGCGTGCTCTACGTGCATCCCTGGTGGCGCCCCGTTCAGAACGCGCTGCTGGCGGCCTGGGCCGCGTTGGGAAAGCACAGCCAGCTATTGGGCATCCGCCTGGTAGATAACCAGTCGCCCTATTATCCCCTCACCGACGCGCAGG
>JBJKQV010000370.1:0-6044 GCA_046704985.1 Terriglobia bacterium | reverse complement strand
CAGCCACAGCGTCCTGCTTGCCCACGAGGACAAGACTTACGCTGGCGCGCTCATTGCTTCCGCCAGCATTCCCTGGGGCCAGGCCAAGGGCGACGAGGACCTGGGCGGCTACCACCTGGTCTGGACGCGCGACATTTACAACAGCGTCACGGCGCTCCTGGCCAACGGCGATCTCGAGACCCCGCGCCGCGCCCTGGTTTATCTCTCCTGTACGCAGCGCCCCGATGGCGGCTTCCCGCAAAACTTCTGGATTGACGGCACGCCCTACTGGAGCGGCATTCAGCTTGACGAGGTAGCCTTCCCGGTGTTGCTGGCCTGGCGGCTCTGGAAGGCCGGAGCGCTGGGCGAGCTGGACCCTTATCCCATGGTCAAAGCGGCGGCGGGGTACCTGATCCGCCACGGCCCGGTCACCCAGCAGGAGCGCTGGGAAGAGGACAGCGGTTATTCACCTTCCACCCTGGCGGCCAATATTGCCGGGCTGATTGCGGCGGCGGATTTTGCCCGCGCGCGCGGCGAAGAGCCGGCGGCAGTCTTCCTGGAGGAGTACGCCGACTTTCTGGAATCGCACGTCGAGGCCTGGACGCTCACCACCCAGGGGTCGCTGGTGCCGGGCTTGCCGCGTCATTACGTGCGCATCTGCCCAGCGGCGCTGGACGAGGCCAGCCCGCTCGAAGATCCCAACCGCGGCGTGCTGGCGATCCGCAACCGCCCTCCCGGCGCTGAGTGGCAATTCGCCGCCAAGGACGTCGTGGATGCCGGGTTCCTGGAACTGGTGCGCTACGGCGTGCGCAAGGCTGGCGACCCGCGAGTGGAGGATTCGCTGCGCGTGGTGGACGCGGTGTTGAAGGTGCAGACGCCCTTCGGTCCCTGCTGGCGCCGCTACAACCACGACGGCTACGGACCTCACGCCGACGGCGCCCCCTTTCAAGGTTGGGGGCGCGGGCGCGCCTGGCCGCTGCTCACCGGCGAGCGCGGCCACTATGAGTTGGCCGCCGGCCGCGACGCGGCGCCTTTTGTGCGCGCGCTGGAAGGTTTTGCCTCGCGCGGCGGCCTGCTTCCCGAACAGATCTGGGACCAGCCCGACCGGCCGCAGTTCGAGATGTTCTTCGGCCAGGCGGCGGGTTCGGCGATGCCCTTGATGTGGGCGCACGCCGAGTACATCAAGCTTCTGCGCTCCATCGCCGACGGCCAGGTCTTCGACCTCGTTGGCCCGGTGGCGGAGCGCTACCGAGCCGGGCGCGGCCGCCGCGACCTGGAAATCTGGAAGCCCACCCGCCAGGTGCGCCGGCTGCGCCCTGGCCAAACCCTGCGCATCCAGGCACCCGCCCCCTTCCGCCTTCATGCGACGGTGGACGAGTGGAAATCTGCACAGGACACTTGCGCAATTTCCAGCGGCCTGGGAATCTATTATGTGGACATCCCGGTGGCCCAAGGGCAGCGGGCTCCCCTGCGGTTTACCTTCTTCTGGATGGGCGAGGCTCGCTGGGAAGGCCGGGATTACTCGGTTGAAATTCAGGCATGAATTACAGGCACGATCCTAAAGCGCGCCGGAGAGGCCGCGACAGCTTTCTGCGCCTGGGGCTCCTGGCAGTGATGGCAGGGGTGTGGGTGCTGGCGGGCGGGCGCCCGGCGGCGGGCGCCCAGGTTGCCGGCGGAACCCTGCGCGGCGTGGTGCTGGGAACCGGCCCGCAAGGCGAAACCTTCACGCTCTCGGGAGCCACCCTCACCCTGACCGGCACTTCCCCCGGCACACCATCCTTGCGGGCCTTTAGCGACGACGACGGAGAGTACCAGTTCTCCCGCGTGCCTCCCGGCACCTACACGCTGGAAGCGACTTTCAAGGGATTCAACAACGTGAAGCGTTCGGTGACCGTCGCCGCGGGGACGGCGCTGGTCGAAAACCTGCACCTGCCCTTCGCTTCGCTCCGCCAGCAGATTGAGGTGCGCGCCCAGGCCCCGCAAATTACTCAGGTCTCGACGCCCCCCGCCACCCTCACTGCCCCCCAGTTGCTGGTGGTGCCCACCGCGCAGGAGAAGCTCGAGGAGAAGCTCCCTCACATGGCCGGCGTGGTGCGCACACAGAACGCCAAGATACACATCAAAGGAGTCTCGGAGACGCAGGGCTTGATGCTGCTCGATTCCGCCGAGTCCGTGGACCCGGTGACCGGGCGTTTTTCCATTGACGTGCCGCTGGAAGCCATCGAGTCCCTGGAGGTCTACCGCAGCCCCTTCCGCGCCCAGTACGGAGGCTTTACGGGAGGCTTGACCACCATCCAGACCCGCCCTCCGGCCAGCGAGTGGAGCTACGTGATGCGCGACCTCAACCCCAGCATCCGCGGCAAACAGGGACACTGGGTGGGTTTCTCCAAGGCGGCACCGCGCCTCTATTTCACCGGGCCGCTGGTGAAGCAGAAGCTCAACTTCTCGGAAGCCTTCATGTACCAGATGCTCAAGCGCTCGGTGCGCGGCCTGGCCTGGCCGCACGACGAAACCAAGATGCAGGGGTTCAATTCCTTCACCACTTTCCAGTACATTGTTTCGCCGCGCCAGCTGCTCACCATGCACGTGCAGTTGTTTCCCTTCCGGCAGGAGTTCGCCAACCTGAACGCCTTGCTGCCCCAGACCGCCGCCTCCGACCGCGGCCAGAAGGGCTATGCGGTGCAGATTTCGCACCGCTACGAGCTGGCTTCCGGCGGCGGGAATACCTCCTTCTTCAATCTGCTCAACTTCGACACCAACGCCCACGGCCAGGGCCCGCAGGCGATGCTGCTCACCCCGCTCGGCGCCGAAGGCAACTACTTTAATTCCTGGACGCGCTTCAGCCGCCAGGAGCAGGCGCGCAGCACCTACCAGTTTCCCAAACTGCCATTCTGGGGCGAACACCGCTTGGAAATCGGCGGCGGGGTGATCCACCGCTCCTACCACGGCACCAGCGACTCCCATCCCGTGCGCATTCTGCGCAACGACGGCTCGCTGGCCAAAGAGATAACCTTCAGCGCCCCCAGCCGCCTGGCCGCCCAGGATACGCAGGTGGCCGCGTTCGTCCAGGACCACTGGACGCCCGCCCGTCGCTTGGGCGTGGACGTGGGGCTGCGCTACGCGGGCCAGACGATCGGCGAGTGGAACGATTTCGGCCCCCGCCTGGGACTGGTCTATGCCCTCGATTCCGACTCCAAAACGGTCTTCCGCGGCGGGGTGGGCGTTTTCCACGACCGCCTGCCCTTGCTGGCCGCCGACTTTATGCAGAACCCGCAGCGCACCGTCGCGGAATTCGACCCGGCGGCCAATCCCCTCGGCGCGCCCCTTACCTATCGCAATCTCTGCGCGCAGCGGGAGAAGAACGCCTTCCGGGTGCTGGCGAGTTGCACCGACCTGGGAAGCCTTTCCTACAACCTCACCTGGCGGCTGGAAGTCGACCGGCGGCTCAATCCGGCCATGAACCTCCAGTTTAGTTACATGAACAGCCGCAGCTTCAACGTCTTCGTCATCGATCCGACGCTGCTGGCGGGAACCGGGCCGGCCTTGCTGCTCTCCAACCGCGGCATGTCGCGCTATAACGAATACGAGGCCGCCTGGCATTACCACCCCGGTCCGCGCGCCGATCTGACCGTCTCCTACATCCACAGCCACGCGCACGGCGACCTGAATACCATCAGCCAGATCTATGTGCCCTTTGAACTGCCCGTCATTCGCCCCAACCTTTACGCCCGGCTCGCTTCCGACGTTCCCGACCGGGTGACGGCGCTCGGAACTTTCAAGCTGCCTTGGGCGATTACCTTCTCGACGGCCGTGGACCTCCACTCGGGCTTTCCCTATTCCAACCTGACTGTTTTTTCGGACTACCAGGGCCAGCCCAACAGCCTCCGCTACCCCGTCTACTTCTCGCTCGACTGGCGCATTTACAAAGATTTCCCCTTGCCCTTCCACATCCATCGCGGGCACAAGTTCCGCTTCGGCATCTATTCCATCAACACCACCGACCGCCACAACCCCACCGCTGTGTACAACAACTTCACCTCGCCGCTGTTCGGCACTTTCACGGGACTGGGCAAACGCGTCGATGGCATCGTCATCAGCTTCTCGGAATGAGGGGGCGCCGTACCCGCGCTCAGAGCCGCTCGCCCGCCAGGCACTGCTTGATCAGGTTCTCGAGCGCCGGGCGCGGAACGAAGATGTTGTACCCCATGCGGACGGAGTAAACCTTGCCGTTCTTCAGCCAGCGGTAGAAACTCGCCAGGTGGATTCGGGCCCCCGTGCGCACGCAGAGGATCCGCCACGCGGCCTCTGGGCGCAGCATGAAGGGCACGGGCGCATCCGGCGCTGGAGAGGACACGGGGGTTGGGGCCGACGCGGTGACAGCGGAGGCTTTGGCAATCATACGGACCTCGAGTGGCGGGAAGGGTCCGGGCGCCGGGATGCGTCAAGGGCGGCGGTCGGTTTCTTCCGGTAACAGGCTCAGGGAAGAGAGCGTGGCGATTTCCCGAGCCTCCGTGTGGTAGGCCGCCCGCTCGAGGAGCAAGCGGGTGGGTTGCCATGAGCAGAACAGGCGCGGTTCCGCCTGCTGTCGCTGGTGGTGAAGGCACCGGCCCGAAGCGCCCGAGCAGACCGGAAAGACGCATCCGCGTTCGCAGCAGCGCACCGAGCCACAGGGCCGGGCGCCGGAAGCCGGCGCCGCGGGGGCGGGGAGGAAGACCGTGGGTGGATGGGGCGACATGAGAGAGCCTCCTTCCGGATCGGGATGAGCGAGGGGGAGATGTTTGAGGGCTCAAGTGCGGCGCTGCAACCGCCGATAAGGGGGGTGCGAAGTAGGAAGGGTTGCACAGCTAGATAACTAGGCCAGAGGAGAAGAAAGGGCGAAGGGGTGAGTGGAAAGGAGGCGGGGGCGGAAAGGATTTTTCCCGCCCGCCATTGACAAGCGAATAAGAAGGCAGGCACAATGCCGGGGTAATCCGGCAAGGCCATGAGGCGCGGAGAACGGGGGCCGGGCGGGAGAGTGCCCGGACACGGCGCCGAACGCAAGGGGAGACCCTCCCGGGCACCAGGATCGCGGGCTTGCCGCCCCCGGTTGCGGGGGGCCCTTTCGAAGAGGGCGAACGGTCAAGCGTCTGTAGTCTAGCCTATCTATGTAGCTTATGTCAAGAGTTATTTTGGTTCAAGGCAGGGGGATATGGCATCGTTAAGCGCACAGAGAGTCATCCGCAGAGTTCGCCAACGCATGGGCATCAGCCAGGAGGGGCTTTCCCGCCTGCTCAACGCCACCAAAGGAGCCGTGCAGCACTGGGAGCGCGGACGCAACAATCCTGACCTGGGGCGCTTGCTCGCCCTGCGCCAGCGCTGCCCGGCCGGAGCGGAGCGCAAGGAGTTGGACGCGCTCATCCGCCAGACGCAGGCACGTATCGCCCCCCTCAACTCCGGCAAAGCGGCCGGGGCGGCGGGCGGGCCGGGAGGCCGGCGAGGCCGCGCCGCGGCCACCGCCGAGGAGCGCCAGGCAGCCGCCTTGCGACGCGACAACGAACGCCTGCGCCGCACTTTGAGCAAGCTGCAAGCCGCCCTCGACCGCCGCAACGAACAGTTGCGCATTTTGGGGGACTTGGCGACGGAGCGTCACAAGGAGCTTGAGCACTCGCACGGCAAGGCGGCGCGCGGGGTCAACTCGGGCCACTGAGCGCTCAGCGCTTGCGCAGGGGCACGGTGCGCACCGAAACCACCAGGGGCGGGCCTTCGCCGTGTGGCTTGCGGACCAGCATGTCCAGGAAAGCGACCGCGCAGGGCAGCAGGCGCGGCCCTTCGGGCATTCCGCGAATCTTCAGCAACAAATCGAAGGCACGCCGCACCTCGGGTTCGTTGGAAGCGTTGCGTGAGCTCATGCTTGTCGGACCTCCTCGGGCGGCACCAGGGGGCAGAGCGCAGCGCACCGTCGGCGGGCCGAACCGGGTCCGCACCCGCCGGGGTGGGGGCTGGCCCCCCGCACGATTATGACCGGGCCTCGTTGATGATGCCGGCATGAACGCGCTGTTGCCGAGCCCTGCGCGGCGCCATGTTCC
>JBJKQV010000369.1:0-8782 GCA_046704985.1 Terriglobia bacterium | reverse complement strand
CATGCGGTCGAGCAGCGGGCGCGATTGAGCGGGCGGGCGGCGCACCTCCACGGGTCCGGCAGGCATGGCCACGGAGCGGAAGAGGGCGAACTCGAAACGCCCCGCGGCTTCGACGTTCTGTGCCCAGTGCTCGAGCGCTCCGCGAGCCGCGAGCGCGACGGCCAGTAGCGCCGCTGCGGGAAGAATCCAGAGAGCCCGCCGCCGGGGGCGGCCGTTAAGGCAAGACTTCAATGGCCACCTCCTGGCTGCCCACGTTGTGGGCAAAGTCCTCCGCTGTCACCGTGAGCCGGTACTGTCCCACGGGAAGGTCGGGCGGCAGAACCAGCGCGCCGGTATTCGACTTGGCGAGCGGATTCCAGCGCAGGTAAACAGGCGGCAGGCCGTACAGGCGCGCGACGATGGTGCGCGTCCAGCGCGAGGCGGCGACGCGCAAGGACACGGTCTCGCCGCGATGGAAGCGCGTGCGCGCGAGCTCGACGCGCACGTGGGGCGCCTGCGTTTCAATCACGAAAGTCTTGGATTCGCGATAAACATTCCCCGCGTGGTCGCGCAGAATAAGCCGCACGCCGTAGGTGCCGTTGGTCATGTCGTCGGGGGCGAGGAAGCGCGTCTCCCAGACGTCCTCGTTCGAGAGGTAGCGCAGTTTCTTGATCAGCCCGAAGGGAAAGAAGGCGACGACGGAGGTAATGGAAGGATCGGTCCTGACGCGCAGCACCGGGTCGCCGGGACGGATGACGCGCGGGCGCAGCAGGGCGCGCGGGGCGGCGAGAAACGACGTGTACGGTGTGACGAATTTGTAGCGGCGCGAGAGGCGGATGATTTCGTCAATGGCGGCGCGGCTCTCGCCGTGGCGGGCGATTTCGGCGAGCAAGGCGTTCACACGCGCGCGCGCCCAGGTGCGCGGCAGGGCGGGATGGTTCAGGCTTTCGGCCGGCAACGCCGCGTGGGCCTGCAAAGAAACTTCCTTCCCGTCGCGCAGGGCGTGCACGCTGAAAGAGGCCTGCGGCTGAGGGTGCCGGTACTGCCCCACCCAGGCGCCCAGCGAGCCGGGAAACACCGTGGTCTCGAGGGGATAAACAAAATCGAAGCCGCCGACGGGCGTGGCGGCAAAGGTGAGCCGCTCGAGGGGACTGCGGCCGATTTTGGAAATGAAGGCGGCGAGCTTGAAGTTGATGGGCTCGGTGGAGCGCACCTGTTCGAGCACGCCGCGGCCGGCGGTCAGCATACGCAGCAGCGGCAGGTCGGCGTCGTCGCCGACCGCGAAGACGTAAAGCTGCGGGCGCGCGGCGGCGGGCAAGAGTTTCTCTTTCTCCGCAAACCACGCCGCCAGGCGCGCGTTGCCGATCGAGCCGCGCGTCGGGTCGCCGTCGCTCAACAGCACCAGGGTGCGATTCGGTCCTTCGCCTCCCGCCGGCCCCAAGGCGGCGCCCAATGCCTGCTGGAGGTTGGTGCCGCCGCTGATGCCGCTCTTGCGCACGAACTCGAGCGCCTGATTGACGGCGGCGCGGTCAGCGGCCACCGGGCGCGGCGCGAACCAGGACGTCTGGGTGTTGAACAGCAGCACGTTGAAGCGATCGACAGGGCGCAGCGACTCGAGCAGCGATTCGAGCGCCTGGAAGCTGCGGTCGAGCTTGTCCCACTGCATGGAGAGCGAAGTGTCAAAGAGCGCGACGACGGTGCGCGGCGGCCCGCCGGCGACAGCCTTGGAAGCCGCTGGCTGCGCATCGCCCCCGGCAAACAGCGCCGAGGCCTGGAAGAATCCCGGCTCGCTCGCCGGGCGCTCGGGCGCCATCTCCGCCGGCGAGGGTTGCGCCGGATGCGGGTTGCGATAGGTCTCGACCGTCAGCGCGTCGCGGGAATCGGCGAAGGCGTACTGCACGGCGAAATCCTGGTTGAAGGTGACGTTCTCGCCTTCAAAAGTCCCGGTGCCGGAATGGGGATTCTGCTCGCTGAGCTTGAGCGGATAGGCGCTGCCCACGCTGCGGAAATCGGCAATGGGGTGGGCGGAGTGAAGCTCGAAGTGAATCGTCAGGTAGCGCGCCGTTTGGACGTGATAAGCCTCAGGATGGAGAGGCACGGCGAAAAAAGTCTTCAAATTTTCGACACGCAAGGCTTCGTGGTACTGAATTTCAACGCGTTTGAAGCCGTGGGCGGGAATAGGTACGATGCGGGCGCTGAAAACCGCCGAGCGCCGCGCCTCACCGGCCGTGCGCTCGCCCTGCTGCAGCAGGCCGGGGTCGATGGACTGCCATTTGAGGGCGTTGTAAATTTCTCCCGCGCGCTTGCGCTCCAGGATGACGCCCGGGATGCGCGTCACGCCGTCCCAGACGGCGAAATCGGAAACGCTCGCGCCCGCGGGAAGGGCGAAGACGTAGTTGCCTTCCTGCACGTTCACGGTGTGGTTGGCGTAGACCTGGCGGATGGAAACGCGTGCGTCGCCGTTATCAATGCGCACGTCGATGCTCATCTCTTCGAGCGAGAGGATGCTGGGGTCGGGCTGCTGGCGGTTGAGGGGAATGAGCACGCCGGCGTCGGCGAACGCTCCCGCCGCCAGCAACAGCACGGCGGCCACCGCCTTCGCGAGCGTCGTCCAGCGCCCGATCACAGCGCGCCTCCCTGGGTGCGGATGCGCACCAAACCGTTTTCGGTGCCGACGTAGAGCCAGTCGCCGCGCGCGGCCAGCGCGGTGACGTTGGGGGAAGGCAGGCCGGCGGTCAAGCTCGTCCAGCGCCCGGCGGCGCGGTCGTAGACCATCAGGCCGCGCCCGCGCGTGCCCGCGTAAACGCGCCCGCCGGAAGCCAGCAGGGCGTTGAAGTTCACCTCGAACGGGCCGGTACCGACGTCAAAAGTCTCCCAGCGGCCGTTCGAGTCAAAGCGCAGAATTCCGGCGCCGTAGGTTCCCACGAACCAGTCGTTGCCCACGCGCGCGAGGGCGGTAATCCAATTGCGTTTCAGGCCGGAGTTGGCGGAGGTGAAGTTGGCGAGCACCTCGCCGCCTTGCAGAATCGAAAGCCCGCCGAGCGTACCCACCAGCAGACGCCCGCCCGCGTCGCCCAGGGCGTAGACGTGGTTGCTCACCAATCCCTGAAAAGCGTAGAGGCTGCGCGTGCCGGAAGCGTCGACGAGGGTGATGCCCGCCGGCGTGGCCACGGCCATGCCGCCGGGGATGAGCGCGACGTCGGTGACGTGGCCGGAGATGAGTCCCTGGGCGCGGCCCAGCACCTGACGCTCGCGTCCCGCGGCGTCGAACAGCGCCAGGCCGTTGGCGGTGGCCACCAGCGCCTGGTTGCGGCTGCGGTCGTAGACAATGCGGTTCACGCAGTAGACGTGATCGTCCTCGACGTGGGTGACGCGCCCGGTGGAAGGCGAGAGGATGTCGAGCCCGCGGTCGAAATACCCCACCCACAGCCGGCCCTGGGGATCGAAAGCCAGCGCCGACACGTTGCGGCTGGTCAGCAGCGTGGGCTGCTGGCCGATGAAGCGCTGCCAGCCGTCGCCGCGCGCGTCGAGTGAGTAAAGGCCGTCCTCGCCGAGGGCGTAGAGCTGCGAGCCCGTTTCCAGAAAACCTCGCACCGGCACGGGCAGCGCCACGGTAGAGGCGCGCCGCCAGCCGGAAGGCCGGGCGTCGAGAGGAATCCGCAGCGTCCCTTCGTCTTCGGTTCCCACTTCGAGCGCCGCGCCGCGCACCCGCAGCGCGCGCGCGATGAAGCCCTTGGCGAGCAGGCGATAGGGCCGCCCGGCGGAAAATTCTTCCACTCCCAGAGGAGTTCCTACATAGGCGCGGCCGTCCGCAACGGCCAGCGAGAGCACTTGAGGATCGGGCAGGCCGCTCGATTCGGTGAAGGCGTCCGCCTGCCCGCCGTGCCAGTGGATGACGCCGCGCGCCAGGGTTCCGACCCAGAAGTCCGTCTCCCGTCCCGCCAGAGCGGTGACGGCAAGGTGTGCGAGACGGGGATGGAAAGCGCTGAGGCGCTTGCCGTCGTATACCAGCACGCCGTCCTTGGCAGTGCCGAGCAGCAAGCGGCCGTCGGCGAGGGGAAGCAGCGCCGTCAGGTCGCGGCCGGCGGGCGCGGCGGGAAGCATCTGGCGGAAGACCTTTCCGTCATAACTCACCAACCCGCCGCCGTGGGTGGCGATCCAGAGGCGCGGGCGGCCGGAAATTTGCCCGGTGGCGAGCGCGGTCAAGGGCGCTGCCGGCAGTTCCAAACCCGCGCGATAGCTCGCTACCAGCGCGCCGCTCGCGGTGTACTCGAACAATCCCGTAGGCCCGGAGAGGAACAGCCGGCCCTCGAAGAGCGCGGCGTCGTTAAAGACCGCAGGCGAACTGATCCAGTCGGTTCCCTCCGGAACCCGGCGGTCAAGCTGGACGGTTTGAAAGGGCAGGTGCGATTGCGCGGCGAGCTCGCGGGCGGCGCCGCGCAGGGCGCGCGAGGCTCGCCAGAAAGCCGCGCCGGCCAGAACGGCTACGCCCAGGCCCAGCAGCAGGAGCGCGGTCAGCCAGGGGGCCCGCCCGAAAATAGAAGTTAGTTTCACGTTGCAGGAAGCTCCGCGGCACGTTCCGCGGAAGCAGGAAGTCTCTTGCCGATCGGAGGGATTATAACGCGGATTCTCTCCTCCGGCGCCGGCTCCCGCAAATTCCCTGGTTTATATCTCTGCAAATGGCGTGCCAGCAGAACGACAAATGTTAGCGGCAGGTAAGGAACCTTTTACGAGGGATTAACACCCCGCCGGTTATCCCGCACCGAACGAGGGGCGTCTAACCGTCTCGAACCTAATCGCCGCCAAAGCGGGAGTGCGCAAGCTCCGGGAGGAAAAGTTGATCCGTGTGAAAAGCAGTGTGTGGAAGTGGCTGCTGGTTGTGGGTGTCGTTTGGTGGGGGCTGCTTGTCGGCGGTCGGGGCTACGCGCAGGTGGACACAGGCATGGTGGAAGGGACGGTCCTCGACGAATCGGGCGCGGGCGTCGCGCACGCTCAGGTGACCCTCAAGAACGCTACGACTCTTTCATCACGCACGGTGTCCACCGGTGAGGACGGCACCTACATTTTCGCGCCGGTGCCGGTGGGTACGTACACGCTCAAAGCCACTTCGGAGGGCTTCGCGCCCGGCGTCGAGCAGGATGTGAGGGTGAGCGCCGGAGAGCATGCCAAGGTGGACGTCCCCCTGCACCACGCGGGGGCGAACATGCCGGAAGCGCGGACCTGGACCTCGCCCGGGGCGGGAGGGAACACGGTGCGCGCCGGGAGCCTGACGGAGCTGCCCCTCGAGCGGCAGAGCTACCCGCTGCTGGCGCGGCTGCTTCCCGGCGTCACGCGTCCGCAACAAACCGGGAACGGGTTGCGGGCGAGCGGCAGCTTTGTGGCCAACGGCGTGCGCTTTGGCCAGAACATTTACCTGCTGGACGGAATCGAAAACAACAGCCACCTGACCGGCAACCTGACGGGTTTCAGCTACGTGGTGCAGCCCGCCGCCGACGCCATCCGGGAATTCACCGTGCAGAGCCCCGCCTACAACGCGCTGGCGGGGGGTGGTGCGGGGGCGGTGCTGAACGCCACCACCAAATCCGGCGGCTCCGAGTATCACGGCAGCGCCTGGGAATACTACGGCAACGACGCCCTCGACGCCGCCGACTTCTTTGACAACGCGGCGGGGGTGGGCCGCGCGGCGCTGCACAAGAACCAGTTCGGGGTCGAGTTGGGCGGGCCGTTGCCCTTCCCGGGCAGCGACAAGAAGAACCCCAAGACCTTCTTCTTTGCGGACTACCAGGGCACGCGGCTTCATCAAGGGGTTCCCGAAACCGCCACCGTGCCCACGCTGGCGGAGCGCCAGAGCGGGTTCATGAATTTCTCCGACCTGCTGAGCGCGCAATCGGGGTGCACGCGGGGGCCGGACCTGCTGGGCCGTACGCTCGATTGCGGCACCATCCTGGACCCCTCGACGACGCGCCTGGTGCTGGGCGGCGGCACCGACCCGGTCACCGGCCTGACGGCCACAGGCACCGGCTTCGTGCGCGATCCCTTTGCCGGCAACGTTATTCCCAGCAACCGCATGGATCCGACCGCGGCGGCGATTCTCAGCCTCTACCCGCTGCCCACCTCGGAGGGGATTTACAACAACTACACGACCAACGCCTACCGCAAGCAAACGTTTAATTCCTTCGACGCGCGCGTGGACCAGAACTTCAGCCCGCAGGACCGGGCCTTCCTGCGCCTGAGCGCCCTCGACGCTCCCGAGACCCAGGCCGGGCCTTTCGCGGGGGTGGCGGACGGCGGCGGATACACCCAGATCTTCCGCTCCTACAACGCCGAGCTGAGCGAGACGCACACCTTCTCTCCCTCGCTGATCAACCAGTTCCGGCTGGGCTTCAACCGCATCCACGCGGCGCGCGTGCAGCCCTACGCCAACGACCTCAGCAACATTCCGTACCAGTACGGGATTCAAGCTATCCCGCAACTGGTGGGCAACGGCGGCCTGCCCACCCTCGACATCGGCATCCTCTCGCCCCTGGGCAGCAGTCCCAACCTCTACGCCAACGACTACGAGACCACCTGGCAGATCTCCGACGGCGTCACCAAGCAGTACGGCTCCCACATGCTGCAAGCGGGCGCGGACTTCCAGCGCATTGACACCTCAACCTATCAGCCGCCTTACTCGCGCGGCGTGTTCGGCTTCTCGGGGAATTACACCTCCGTTCCCAACTTGCTGGACGCGAGCACCGGCATCGCGCAGTTTCTGCTCACCCCCGTGGCCACGACGGTGACCAACGGCGTGAACCTGGTGGGCGGACCCAGCCAAGTGCTGGCCTCCGACATGAGCGGCATCGAGGATCGGCGCCTCTACGCAGGGCTTTACGCCCAGGACCACTGGCAGGCAACCCCGCGGCTGACCATGGAGCTGGGCGTGCGCGTGGATTACTACCGGCCGCCATCGGAAAACTACAGCGCCGAGGCCAACTTCATTCCCGGCCTTCCCGGCAGCGGGGCGCAATATCTGATTCCGGTGGGACAGGAGCAGACCGCGCTCTCCACCGTCTTCACCGACGCCCTGACCGCCAGCGGCATCGCGCTCAACTACACCTCGCGCGGCAATCTGGTACAAGCCAAGACTTACAACATCGCGCCGCGCATCGGTTGGGCTTACCGCGTCTCGCACAAGCTGGTGGTCCGCGGCGGGGTGGGAATTTACTACGGCGGCCCCGAAAACGCCGGGGTGCTGGCCAACCTGGGCGGCAACTATCCCTTCCAGGTCAACTACGCCTTTACCAGCCCCACCGACGGCGCGCCGATTATCTATCCCTTCACGGGCGCCAACGCCACCCTGGAAGGCGGGATGGGCAGCATCACGCTGAATCCCGCCCTGGGCAGCCCCAACCGCCTGGTGCTGCGGGGCATTCAGCAGCACTGGCAGGATCCCTACACCATCGGCCTGAGCGTGCGCGGGGATTACCAGCTTGACGACGCGAGCTCGGTCGAGTTGGGATACGCCGGGTCGCTCGGCCGGCACCTGGAAGTCAACACGGGGCTGAATCTCCCCGGCGTGATTCTGCGCCCGGGCGAGAATCCACAGGCCTTCGTCCCCTTCCCGACCTTCGCCTACGGCTCCAGCTTTCTGCAAACCCAGGGGAGCAGCTACTACCACTCGCTGCAATTCACCTACCGGCGCAGCCTGAGCCACGGGCTGAGCATGCTCGCCAACTACTCCTACTCGAAAACCCGTACCGACGCGCACGACCTGCTCTACAGCGCCGGCGACCAGCCCTACCGCGCGGCGGGCATCGCGGGCCTGGGAATCCACTTCGACTACGGACTGGCCAACTTCGACGTGCGCAACGCCCTGCACGTCAGCGGCAGCTACGAGCTGCCCTTCGGAAAGGGCAAGTCCTTCCTGAGCGGGGGAGGATGGACCAACGAGCTGGCCGGCAATTGGACGGCGCAGTGGGTACTGACCATGGAGAGCGGGCAGCCGGTCACCATCCCCTGCACCATCACCACCGCGGCGGGCGAAGGGTGCTACGCGCTGCTGAGCGGCAGCGCCACCTCGGGCGCGCAGACGGTGAGCCATTACTGGAACGCCGCCGCCTTCGCCAATCCCACCCCCGCCACCTCCACGGGGCAGACCGACTACACACCGCTGGGCGGCGCGCCTTCGCAAGTGGTCGGGCCGGGGCTGGGAAGGCTCGACTTCTCGCTGCACAAGACCTTGCGCACTTCGGACAATACGCACGTGGAGTTCCGCATCGAAGCCTTCAACGTGACCAACCACCCCAACTTCGCGTTGCCTTCGGTGCTCAACTTCAGCGACCCGGCCAACTTCGGCCAGATCAGTTCGACCGTGGACGCGCCCAACGATGCGCGCCAGATTCAGTTGGCGGTGAGGTTCTACTTCTGAAGCCCGGGGCTCACCACAAGGCGAGCCGGCGGGGAACGGAAGCGAAAAAGACCGGAAGAGAGCGGCGGGGAACCCTTCCCCGCCGTCCACTTTGAAATCGGCAAGGAGTGATAATGGCAAGTCTCATCCTCTCGATCATGGTGTTCTTGGCGGGCATACTGATTCCCGGCGCCGGCCCGCAGGCGCGCAACCTGCCGGCGAAGCCGGACGGCGCGAGGGCGCGACAGGAGCGGCTGAAGGAATACGGAGCGCTGCCCTTGAGCTTTGAGGCCAACCGCGGGCAGACCGACCGCAGCGTGCAGTTTCTGGCGCGGGCGCCGGGTTACACGCTCTTCCTGAAACCGGACCGCGCGGTGCTGGCGCTCGTCAAGCCCGCCGCCGGCGCGGCGCCGCAGG
>JBJKQV010000368.1:0-6816 GCA_046704985.1 Terriglobia bacterium | reverse complement strand
TGTAGATTCTGGAAGTTACCTGTACGACGGGCGAAGGTTTGGACGACTGGCAGCGCTGGCTCGCGCAGCGCTGCGCGGCGGGGATTTAGGCGGTCACGACGGCCCCTCACCCGTCCGCCTTCGGCGTCCACCCTCTCCCCAGAGGGGAGAGGGTGGCGAGCGTAGCGAGCCGGGTGAGGGCGGCCGGCGTGCGCGCGTAATGGCAGGCTTATGACGGAAATCCGCAAGGGCGTGGAAGTTTCCGGCCTGGTGCAGGGCGTGGGTTTCCGGCCGTACGTTTTCCGCTTGGCGGGCGAGTGCGGGCTGAGGGGCACGATTGCCAACA
Organism: Terriglobia bacterium; assembly: GCA_046704985.1. Taxonomy (GTDB): domain Bacteria; phylum Acidobacteriota; class Terriglobia; order UBA7540; family UBA7540; genus JBJKQV01. The sequence continues at coordinate 6,491 of JBJKQV010000368.1, read as the reverse complement.
CCTCGGCGGGCGTGGCGATCGAGATTCAGGGCCAGCAGCCGGCCATCGAGCAGTTTCTGGCGCGCCTTGAGCGCGAGGCTCCGCCGCTGGCGCGCATCACGGGCGTCGCGGTGTACGAGCTCGCGCGCCGGAGCGAAGCGGGCTTCCGCATCCTGGCCAGCCGCGACGGCGAAGAGCGCCGCACGCTGATCGCCCCCGACGTCGCGGTCTGCGACGATTGCCGGCGCGAGCTCTTCGACCCCGCCGACCGGCGCTATCGCTATCCTTTCATCAACTGCACGAACTGCGGGCCGCGCTACACCATCGTGCGCGACTTGCCCTACGACCGCCCGCGGACCAGCATGGCGCCCTTTCGCATGTGCGCGGCTTGCCAGGCGGAATACGACGACCGCGCAAACCGGCGATTCCACGCCCAGCCCAACGCTTGTTGGGAGTGCGGCCCGCAGGTCGAACTGTGGGACCGCGCTGGCAGGCTTGTGCCGTGCGCCGACCCGATTGCCGCGGCGGCCGCGCTGCTTCGCGAGGGGCGCGTTGTGGCGGTCAAAGGGTTGGGCGGATTTCACCTCGCCGCGGACGCGACCAACGCCGGGGCGGTCGCGCTCCTGCGCGAGCGCAAGCGGCGTGTGGAAAAACCGTTCGCCGTCATGGCTCCGGACCTGGAAACGATTCGAAAGATCTGCCGGGTGGACGAGTCGGCGGCGCAGCTTCTGGCGCGCCCTGAACGTCCCATCGTGGTTCTCGAGAAGTGCATTCCAAATCCTGTCTCTGACGAGGTTGCTCCTTTCAACCGCACCTTGGGAGTCTTCCTTCCTTACACGCCGCTTCACTATCTGCTTTTCGACGCCGGCAAATTCCCGGCGCTGGTGATGACCAGCGGCAATCTGAGCGAAGAGCCCATCGCCATTGACAACCGCGAGGCGGTGGAACGGTTGGCGGAATTGGCGGACGCCTTTCTGGTGCACAACCGCGACATCCTGCTGCGCAGCGACGATTCGGTGGTGCGGCCCAGTGGCGGCCGGGTGCGGCAGTGGCGGCCCGCGCGCGGCATTGTTCCGGTGCCCGTGTTCCTCGCTAAAGACCTGCCGCCCATCCTCGCGGTGGGCGGGGAATTGAAAGATACCCTGTGCCTGGCCCAGGGGCCCCGCGCCTTCCTCAGCCAGCACGTCGGTGACCTGGAGAATCTGGAGAGCTACCGGTTTTTCGAGGATGTCGGTGCGCTCCTGAAACGCATTCTGGGAATCGAGCCGCGGGTGATCGCTTACGATTTGCACCCCGACTACTTTTCGACGCGTTGGGCGCTTGCGCAGCAGGGCGTGGAAAAGGTCGGCGTGCAACACCATCACGCCCACGTGGCCGCGTGCATGGCCGAACATCATCTTAGCGGGCGCGTCATCGGCTTGGCGCTGGATGGCACCGGCTTCGGGACCGACGGTTGCATCTGGGGCGGGGAAGCGCTCGTGGCCTCGGCGGCCGGGTTCGAGCGCGTGGGACACCTGAACTACGTTCCCATGCCCGGCGGCGCAGCGGCCATCCGCGAGCCCTGGCGCATGGCGGTGGCTTATCTCTACCAGCATTGCGGACGCGCTTTTCTGGAGCGGGACATTCCCTGGGTGCGCAGCCTCTCAGCTTCGCGCCTGGAGGTGGTGCTGCGGATGATCGAGAAGGGCGTGAATGCGCCGCTCACCTCGAGCTGTGGGCGATTGTTCGACGCCGTGGCGGCGCTGGCGGGCATCCGCCAGCGGGTGAACTACGAAGCGCAGGCGGCGATCGAATTGGAGATGTGCCTGGAGCGGAGCGAAGACGCGGATGCCTACCCCATGGATCTGGACGCCGAGGGCGAAGGTTGGATCGTGGACACGCGCCCGCTCTTCGCAGCCTTGCTCGATGACCTCGCCCGCCACGCTTCGACTGGAACCATCAGCCGGCGGTTTCACCAGGGACTGGTCCGCGCGCTCGGTGAACTGGCCAAGCGCTTGCGCGAGCGCCACAAGCTGAATCGCGTGTGCCTGAGCGGCGGCACGTTTCAGAACGTTTTCCTGCTCGAAAGCCTGACGGCGCGTCTGCAAGCGGCAGGGTTTGAAGTTTTCGCGCACGCCGAAGTGCCCACCGGTGACGGCGGCCTGAGTCTGGGGCAGGCGTGGGTGGCCGCGCACGTGAGCGGTTCGAAGCTCCCTTCAGCGGCTTTCAGCGCCCCGTAATGCGTTCCAGTTTTTCAGGGTAGCGCGCTCCCTGGATGGCGATTTGTGCCGTGCCGCGGTCGAGCTCCCGCAAATCCTCGGGCGTCAACTCGACGGCCGCGGCCCCGATATTCTCTTCCAGCCGCTGGAGTTTGGTTGTGCCGGGAATGGGCACGATCCAGGGTTTCTGCGCGAGCAGCCAGGCGAGCGCGACTTGGCCGGGCGTCGTTTGCTTGCGCGCGGCGATCTTGGCCAGCAGATCCACCAGCGCGCGGTTCGCTTGCCGGGCCTCGGGTGTGAAGCGCGGGAGGATGTTGCGGAAATCTCCGCTGTCAAAGGAGGTGTCGGCGCTGATCTTTCCCGTAAAGAAGCCGCGGCCGAGGGGACTGAAGGGAACGAATCCGATGCCCAATTTTTCCAGCGCCGGCAGCATATCTTTTTCGGGACCGCGCGTCCAGAGCGAGTACTCGCTTTGCAGCACCGTGACCGGCTGCACGGCATGGGCGCGGCGGACGGTCTCGACGCCCGCCTCCGACAGTCCAAAGTGCCGGACCTTGCCTTCGCGGATCAAGCCCTTGACGGTTCCCGCCACGTCTTCGATGGGCACCGCGGGATCGACGCGGTGCTGGTAGTAGAGATCCAGCGCTTCGACGCGCAGCCGTCTGAGCGAGGCTTCGGCGGCCTCGCGGATGTGCTCGGGACGGCTGTTGAGGCCCGGCGCGCCTTTTCTTCAGTGTGGGTCGGAACCCGGATTGTGATCGAATCCGAATTTGGTGGCGATCACCACCTGCCCGCGGAAGGGCGCCAGGGCCTCGCCCAGGAGTTCTTCGTTGATGTAGGGGCCGTAGGCTTCGGCGGTGTCGAAGAAGGTGACGCCGCGCTCCACGGCGGCGCGGAGCAGGGAAATCATCTCCTGCTTGTCCTTGGGCGGGCCGTACGAAAAACTCATCCCCATACACCCCAATCCCAGGGCTGAGACTTCCAGGTTTCCCAGTTGACGCTTTTGCATGATGGCTCCTTGCGGGTATGAACCCCGAATCTTGCCCTTCCATCATAGCGTGATTTTGAGAAGGGGAATCAGAATCCCCCAGCGGGAGATACGCAAGCGCTCAGTCCGGGGCGCGGAGGAGCCCGAAAGGGAAGTTGGCCACGTTGACGGGCGGTGAGGCAGGAGGTCTAATCCAGCTTGCTGTCCGTGGGGTCGTGGGACTCAAGCCGCGCGATGTGCTTGAATGAGTCCACTTCGCTCGCGGTGAGTGGGTGATCCAAGATTCCCTGCGCTTCAAGAGTCCTGTGGAGCGTCCTCAGCGCGTCGGAAAACCAGACGGCCTGGACGTTGAGTTGCCGGTCCAGCTCGTAGGTCACATTGACCGCGGTGTCCTCGCTGAGCTCGGAGACGATGACGGTTAGAATTTCTCCCGAGTCCACGATCTGAACGATGCGGTTCGACTCCTCCAACTTTCGGTTCACGCAGCTCCGTGGAAATGCCAGGATGGCTTTTTCATGGATGATGAGCGGACTGTGCGGTCGCACGCGTCCCGCCTTTGAGTCCGTCTTCCTCGGCTGGTCACCCGGCAACTCGACAACAATCAGTTCGGCCTCGTGGCGTTCCGCGGCGAAGCCTCCCATGAGTACCTCCATGGCGCCGCAGCCGTCGACGTCGGCGGTGGCCAGCCTTCCCAGGTGGCCTTTGTGGGTGTAGATCGCCTCCGTCTCCCCGCGCGGCGAGAGGATAAACAGGTCCGCCTCATGGCCCGGCAGACGGCAATCCAGAAGCAGAATGTGCGCTTCGGAGCTCCTGGCGGGGCGCGTCACCAGCAGGTCGTTGATGACGTGGGTGCGGCCATAACCCGTGCCGTTCGCGGGGCTGGTCCGCGCCGGGGCGAAATTCCACCGTTCCTCGCCGCTGTTGGAAAAGCAATATAAGGCCCCGGGACTTCGCAGCGAGTTGAGGGGACTATAGACGAAGAGGGTTTCCAAGTCGCCGTCGCCGTCAATGTCGGCGAATTCGATCTTGCGATGCCGTAACAGCGCATCGTCCGCGTAGGCCGCGGAGGCGAGCATGTCGGGGAACACCTTCGTCCAAAGATTGCGCCCCGCGTGGTCCCTGACCGTCAAGAACGTGCGCTCGACGTGGAAGCCGGCTGGCGTGCCCGTGCGGGAGTTGGTCAAGTGGACGATGGCAATGTACGCGCCGGCGCCCAGCAACAGGGCAGCAGAAACAATAAAGCCCGTCCTGAGGTAGCTGAGGCTCGACCACCAGCCATTGGTGTGGAAGACCGACTGCCGCCAGCGATCCAGTTCAAGGGGGTCCGCGACCACCCGCCCCTTATCGCCCTGCATCCGATGCACCGGCAGGCCCTTTTCGCGCTCCCAAGTCTGGGCCGTGCGCACGGCGACGCCCAAGCGTTCCGCAATTTCCTTCCACGACGTGAGCTGTTCAGGAGGTTTGTTTCCGGAGGACATCCCAGCCCCCGTCGATGAGTAATTGCTGTCTCCATTCTACATAAACCCGGAACTCGCGCAATTGTTGCGATGGTTAGTGCATAAATAAGAGGGTCCCGTCCGGCCCTCCATGTTTCCGACACGCTGTGCAAACACAAGCCCTATTTTCTTTAACTTACCAGCAGGGATCGAAAGCAATGGTTGCTCGCCTTTTAGGCTTGTGAGTTTTTGCCCAGATGGACACCATGTACCGAATCTGAATAGCGAGAGAATCCAAGAGCACTTAATGTCATGCCTGCCGCTGCCACCGTAACGCATCTCCGCGAAGACATGCGCAGACGCATCACCTCGCTTGCGGCCCCACCGTCAGCGTGTTTTATTGAGCGCACGTTCCAAAAAACGGCTACGGCCAAGGGAGGTAAAGATATGAAACGCCATGGCATGGCTTCGCTGCTCACGCTTTTGTCTGTCGCGGCTCTGGTTCTCGCCTTGTCCCCGCTCGCTGCACTCGCACAGGGACAGGGCGGGGGCGGAGGCGGAAACGGGAGCGGCAAGCCGCCAAGCGGAGAGGAATCGACGATGAATTTGTCCTACCCGGCAAATTTCTTCGAGACTTCTCCTCAATCGGGCACCATTGGAACTTACACGCTGGGTGCTGCGCTCGGTGGAGGGATGAGTTACGGTTGCGCTGTCCCCGAAACCATCGGGACCTCCACCTACCCTAACACCTCCTGCGTCGATGACGAAGGCAAGGCTCAGGACTACAACACCTGCCTGGCCAGATGCACACTGCTTCAGACCGAACCGAAAGTGGAGCGCATCTACTGGCAGAAGAACCTGAGCAATAAATGGCAGGCCGGCTACCTGACTTCCAACGACGCGATCCCTGCCGAGTACATCGACTGGGGCGACAACCTGGAAGGCAAAACCTGGCCGGTACAGGTGCTGCGGGTTGAGACCAATACCTTCTCCACCTTGCCGGAGCCGGTGGAGGGTCTAGACATCCCCCGGACTCGGTTTGAGATGTGGCATGTGTACGGCCAGGGAACCAACGAACTCTGGGGTGTGCACGCCACGGACGCCGACCCGCCGGTCCCCTACCTGTATTTTGACACCTCCGATGTCCTGAATTGGCCCTTTGCGGTTAACGTGGCGGCTGGCGCCCGCCTCAACATTGCCAAACTGCACCATGGAAGCGCCACCTGCCCCAGCACGGCCACCGGACAGACTCAGTCGCCCTACCGCGGTGAGCAGAATTTGGTCTGGTTTTTCGACTACGTGACCATGAAAGGCAGCTGGGTCGATGCCCCTTACGATAACGATTTGCTCTACGGCGCGGAGCTGAACATCAAGGGGAGCTACGTTTTCGGCTACAACTGGAATCTGCGCAGCGACCCTGTCCCGGAGATCGTCGACAAGGCCGGGTGGTGGCGGCTGACCTTCTACACTCCCGGCAACTCCATCGATTTCAGCTCCTGGGTGGAACCCACGGCTGAGAAGAACACTCTGGCACCGCCGGTTTCGTCCGAGGTTCCTCTTCCCATTTCCACTCCTGAAGTTGAGCTCCTTGAGGAAAGTGAGAGCAGCTTGCTGCTATATGTTCCCCAAGTGGACCAGACGAATCACCTGACCTATCTCGACGTCTGCATTCAAGAAGGAAAGGCGGGCGGCGGGGGCGGGGGGGGTGGTAATGGTGGCGGACACGGTCCCTTTTAGACGAATTGCACCTTTGGAGCGGTGTGGGTGAGTTCCGGCCATGAGTGGTCAGGCCCGGAAATGCCGGGCGGGGGGCGGGCGCCGCCCCCCCGCCCCCCAGATTCACGCACCCGCCCTACGCTTGAGGATGGGATATTAAAGACTCCAACAGGG
>JBJKQV010000367.1:0-6913 GCA_046704985.1 Terriglobia bacterium | reverse complement strand
GTGGTGACCAACGTCGCCCCCGTGCACTTGCAATTCTTCGATTCTGTGGACGCCATCGCTCGCGCCAAGCGAGAATTGGTTGCGAACCTGGTCGCGCCGGCCACCGCCGTGCTGAACTTCGACGACGCGCGCGTCCGGGCGTTCGCCGAGGGCTTCGGCGGCCAGGTGGTGACCTTCGGTTTGGGCGAGGGCGCCGGATTTCGCGGGTACGACGTGCAGCACACGGTGCACGGCGGCAGCCGTTTTCGGGTCAAAGGGCCGGGGTTTGAAGGCGCCTTCGAACTCGCCTTGCCCGGCCGGCACAACGTTCAGAACGCTTTGGCGGCGCTCGCGGCCGCATCGCTTTTCGGCATCACCGCGCCGGAGGCGGCCAAGGCGTTGGCGGGGGTGGCAAGTTTGCCCCAACGCTGTGAAATTATTACTCTGCCGGGCGATATTACCATTTTGAACGATAGCTATAACTCGAACCCGCTGGCTCTGGAACGCATGTTCGAAACCCTGGCCGGCTGGCCGGGGGCACGGCGCAGGATCGTGGTGGCGGGCGAGATGTTGGAACTGGGCCCACTGGCTGCGCAGTGGCACCGTAACGCCGGGCGCCAGTGCGCCGAGGCGCGCGTAGACTGGCTGCTGGCGGTGCAAGGCGAGGCGCGGAACTTCCTCGATGGGGCGCGCGAAGGGGGCATGGCGGGTGAGCGCATGCGCTTTTTTGCCGGCGCCCAGGAGGCCGGCGAGGCCTGCGCGGCGCTGCTGGCGGGTGGCGACGTGGTGCTGGTCAAGGGCTCGCGAGGCGTGCACCTGGAAAAGGTCGTCGAATTGCTCATTACTTCTCGGGAGACTCAAGGGGCGGACCGCAAATCGGACCGCGCCGGCTGACGGAACGCTTATGTTCTACTACCTCCTCTACCTCGGGTTGCACGAGCGCTTTCACGCCTTCAACGTCTTCCGCTACATCACCGTGCGCACGGCGCTGGCCAGCTTGACGGCGCTCTTTCTCTCCCTGGTGCTGGGGCCCTGGCTGATTCGCAAGCTCAAACAGTTTCAGGTGGGCCAATACATCCGCGAAGAGGGCCCGCAGTCGCATCAGGCCAAAGCGGGCACGCCCACCATGGGCGGCGTGCTCATCATCCTCTGCATCGTCCTGCCCACCTTGCTGTGGGCCGACCTGAGCAATGGGTTTGTCTGGCTGGTGATGGGGGTGACGGTGGCCTTCGCGGGGCTGGGCTTCTGGGACGATTACCAGAAGGTCCGCCGGCGCCAGAACCTGGGGTTGACGGCGCGCAACAAGTTCTATATGCAAATCCTCATCAGCTTCGGCTTCGGCACCGTGCTGGTGCTGCTGGCGGTGCGCGGGCTCTACTCGACGGCGCTGATTTTCCCCTTCTTCAAGCGCCTGCGGCCCGACTTGGTGATCTCCCTGTTGAAGGAGCACGCCTGGACGTATCCGCTCGCCTACGTGCCCTTCCTGATTTTCGTGGTGCTGGTGCTGGTGGGCTCGTCGAACGCCGTCAACCTGACCGACGGGCTGGACGGGCTGGCCATCGGTTGCATCGTCATCACCGCCTCGGCGCTGACCGTGCTCACCTACATCGCCGGCCACGCCCTGCTGGCCCAGTACCTGGACATCGCCCACCTCCCGCAGGTGGCTGAGCTCACCATCTTCTGCGGCTCCATGGCGGGCGCCAGCCTGGGCTTCCTCTGGTACAACGCCTACCCGGCCGAAATCTTCATGGGTGACGTGGGCTCGCTTTCCCTCGGCGGGGCGATCGCCACCGTCTCGGTGATCATCAAACAGGAGCTGCTGCTTCCCTTTATCGGCGGCATCTTCGTGGTGGAGGCGCTCTCGGTGATCCTGCAGGTGGGGTCGTTCCGGATGCGCGGCAAGCGCATCTTCAAGATGGCGCCCCTCCATCACCACTTCGAGCTGACGGGGTGGAAGGAATCGAAAATCATCGCGCGCTTCTGGATCGTGGCGCTGGTTTTTGCCCTGTTCGCGCTCACCACCCTGAAGCTGCGCTAGCCCCGACGTTCCGGTTGACACGGGGAGGTTTCTGCGCATAAAATGCGCAGTAATAGTTTATGGCGCGGCCTAAGTCGTTCCGCAACCCGACGCGCGTCAGCCTGACGATCAACCGCGATACCCTGCGGCGCGCCCGGCGCGTGGCGCGGCGCGCCCGGCGCTCCCTTTCCGAGCTGGTCTCCGACGTCCTGAACGGCTACCTGAACAAGAACGGACGTCCGCGGAGGCGTCCATGATGGAGCTGCGCGGCCGGCAAGTGCTGGTGGTGGGCCTGGGGCGGAGCGGTCTGGAGTTGGCGCGCGCCCTCGCCCGCCGGGGCACCCGCGTCACCGTCACCGACCAGCGCCCTCCTTCCGCCTTCGCCCCCCACCTGCCCGGCTTGCTGGCGCTGAAGGTGGGCCTGGAGCTGGGCCGCCACGACGAAGCCACTTTCCTTCGCCACCAGCTCATCGTCATCAGCCCCGGGGTGCCTTGGGACTCACCCTACCTGGCCGCGGCACGCCGCCGGCGCATCCCCGTGCTCACCGAGGTCGAACTGGCCGCCCGTCTCCTGCCCGGACGGCTGGTGGGCATCACGGGTTCCAACGGCAAGACCACCACTACCGCCCTGGTGGGCAAGATGCTTCAAACCTCCCGCCTGCCGGTTTTCGTGGGCGGCAACATCGGCGTGCCGCTGGTTTCCGCCCTCGACCAGACCACCGCCGACACCCTGCTGGTCACCGAGCTGAGCAGCTTTCAGTTGGAAGCGGCCGAGGAGTTGCGCCCGCACGTCGCCGTGCTGCTCAACCTCACCCCCAACCATCTCGATCGCCACCCGAGCTTCGAAGCCTACATCGCCGCCAAGGCGCGCATTTTCCGGCGGCAGACGGCGGAAGACTACGCCGTCCTCAACGCCGACGACCCGCGCGTGGCCGCTCTGGCCGATGGTCTGGCGGCGCAGAAGGTCTTTTTCTCCCGCCGGCAGAATCTCGCCGAGGGCGTGCTCGTCCGCGACGGGCGCCTGATTTACCGCCGCGGCAACCTGGAGCGTGTGTTGATGGAAGCCCGCGAGGTACCGTTGCGCGGGGCGTTCAACCTGGAAAATGTCCTGGCCGCCGCGGCCGCCGCCTGCCTGCTGGGCGCGGATTTTGGGGCGCTGCGCCGCGCCGTCTGCGACTTCGAGGGCGTCGAGCACCGCCTGGAATTTGTGCGCGAGATTCGCGGCGTAAGCTACTACAACGATTCCAAGGCCACCAGCGTGGATGCCACCGCCAAGGCCCTGAGCGCCTTCGAATCGGGCGTGCACGTCATCCTGGGCGGCAAGGACAAGGGTGCGCCTTACGCTCCCCTGCGCCCGCTGATGAAGTCGCGCGTGCGCGCCGCCTACCTGATCGGCGCCGCCCAAGAGCGCTTGGAGCGCGAACTGGCGGGCGCCGTGGACCTGGTCAGCGCCGGCAACCTGGAGTCAGCCCTGCGGCAGGCCGCCGGGCGCGCCGCACCGGGTGATGTGGTGCTGCTCGCTCCCGCTTGCTCGAGCTTCGATCAGTTCCAGGATTTCGAGCAGCGCGGCCGGGTGTTCAAGGAACTGGTGGCGCGTCTGGCCGAAGAGCCCGCCTCTGAGACGGCGCCCGCGCCTCCTCGCACGCCCGCCGAGGTTCCGTCAAGCCGACCGAAAGAGGCCGCGGCCGCGGCGGCGCCCGCCGAGCCTTTGCCGCAGCAGGAAACCGAGCCGGCGGCGCCGGAAGCAATCGCGCCGATTGCGGAGGGAGAAGAGGAGCAGAAGGTCGCTCCGGAGGCGCCGCGCGAAACCGTCGAGGAGCCCGCGGCTTCCGCCAAACCACGGGAGCTGGTGTACGTCTATGAAGTGGGCGAAGAAGAAGACGGCCCCCAGGATTTTGACCTCGCCGCCGACGCGGAATTTCCCGCCCTCGAACCGGCGGACCTAGGCGTGCCGGAAGAGGCGAACGACGAGGCAATCATGTTCGAAGTTCGTCCCCCGGCGCAGGGGGCGAACGGCGCCACGGACGGCGAAGCTGACACGCGCGCAGAAAGGCCCGCCGGCGGCGCGGAGAAGTAGACGCTTATGGCACGACGTCTGGAATCCGACCGCGTCCTGTTCGGGGCGATCGTGACGCTGGTCCTTTTCGGCGCTCTGATGGTCTACAGCGCTTCGGCGGTGATGGCGGAGGACCGTTACGGGTCGAGCTACCACTTCTTCGTCCGCCAGCTGATCTGGGCCGGCTTGGGCCTGGGGCTGATGTTCTGGATGATGAACGTGGACTACCACCGCCTGGCGCGCCCGCAGGTGATTTTCCCCGCTCTGGGGGCGCAGTTGCTTCTGCTGGTGCTGGTCTTCTTCCGCCCCGCCAACCACAACGCCCACCGCTGGTTTAGCGTCGGGCCGCTGAACTTCCAGCCTTCAGAACTCTCCAAGGTGGTGATCGTGGTTTTCCTCGCCTACTTTCTCGACCAGCGGCGCGAGGACGTGAACGACTGGAAACACACCTTGCTACCCATCGCGCTGGTGGTGGGGGCGACGATGGCGCTGGTGGTCAAGGAGCCGGACTTCGGCACCGCCCTGGCCATCTGCCTGGTGTCGGCGGCGATGCTGTTTGCCGCGGGAGCCCGTCTGGCCTACTTTGCCGGCGGCGCCCTGGCGGCCCTGCCGGTGATTTACCTGCTGATCTTTCACGTCGGCTACCGCTACAAGCGCGTGCTGGCTTTCCTGCACCCTTACGCCGATCCCCTGGGTGCGGGGTTCCAGATCATTCAGTCCACCCTTGCCGTGGGCACGGGGGGGATCGACGGCGTGGGGCTGATGGAAGGCCGGCAAAAACTCTTCTACCTGCCCGAGCCGCACACCGACTTCATCTTTGCCGTCATCGGCGAGGAGCTGGGCCTGATCGGCTGCCTGCTGGTGGTGGGGCTGTTCGCGCTGATTCTCTGGCGCGGGCTGCGCGCCGCCGGCAGTTCGCCCGACGACCTGGGCAAGCTGCTGGCCATCGGCATTACGGTGCTGGTGGTGGGGCAGGCGCTGGTGAATATCAGCGTGGTGGTGGGCCTGCTGCCCACCAAGGGCATTGCCTTGCCCCTGGTCAGCTACGGCGGATCGTCGCTGGTGATGAACCTGCTGGCGCTGGGCATCCTGCTCAATATTTCCCAGCACGCGACCTGACCATGCTCTCGACGAAGCTGCAGCAACCCGGTGCGCCCACACCAGCCCCGCACGAAATGGGGCACGGGGAAGCTGCGCACCCGCTTCCGGGTGTGGACGCGGCGCGCATTCTGATGGCCGCCGGCGGCACCGGCGGGCACATCTTCCCGGCCCTGGCCGTCGCCCAGGAGCTGCGCGAGCGCGGGGAAGCAGCGGGTACTCCGCGCCGCATCGAGTTTGTGGGTACGGGGCGCGGCCTGGAGGCGCGGGTGATTCCCGCCGCGGGCTTTCCCCTGCGCACCGTGGCAGCTGCGGGGCTGAAGGGCATCCGCGGGGCGCGGCGCCTGGCCAACCTGATTGTCCTGCCCCAGAGCATGGTGCAGACGGCGCTGCTGCTGCGCGACTTCCGCCCCCAGGTGGTGGTGGGGGTGGGTGGCTATCTGGCCGGGCCGGTAATGCTGGAGGCGGCGTTGCAGGACATTCCCACCGTCATTCTGGAGCCCAACGCCCAGCCGGGCTTTACTAATCGCGTGCTGGCGCCCCTGGTGCGGGTGGCGGCGGTGGCTTTTGAGGAGGGCGCGCAGCTTTACGGTACGAAAGCGCGCCTCACCGGCGCCGCGGTGCGCAAGGCCTTTCACTGGGTGCCCGCCAAGGCGCACGTTCCGCCCCTCACGCTGCTGATTCTGGGGGGCAGCCAGGGCGCCCGGGCTCTCAACGAGTGCCTGGGTAAAGCCCTGCCGGAGCTGGCCGCCGTCCTGCCGGCACTGAAGGTCATCCACCAAACGGGCGAACGCGATTATAATGCCGTGTGCGGGGCTTACCGTGAACGGGGGCTGGAAGCGGAAGTCTATGCTTTCATCGAGGACGTGCCGCAAGCCCTGGCGCGCGCCGACCTGGTAGTCTCGCGCGCGGGAGCGAGCGCCGTAGCCGAGCTGGCGGCGGCGGGCAGGGCTTCTTTGCTGGTGCCTTTTCCCGGCGCCACCGACGCGCACCAGCTGGCTAACGCCCGGGCGCTCGAGCGCGTGGGCGCGGCGTGCATCGTCGAGCAGCGCGAGATGACAGCCGAGCGCTTGCGACAGGAACTGGAAGATTTGCTGGCCGCTCCGGCTCGCCTCGAGGAAATGGAGCGCGCGGCGCGCACCCTGGCGCGCCCGCAGGCGACGGAGCGCATCGCGGAACTGATCGAGGGATTCATCCGGTGATGATGCTGGGCAAAATTCGCAAGATCCACTTTGTGGGCATCGGCGGCATCGGCATGAGCGGCATTGCTGAGGTGCTGCTCAACCTGGGCTTCATGGTTTCGGGCTCGGACTCGCGGGCCACGGCAGTTACCGAACGGCTGGGCCGGCTGGGGGCGCGGGTTTCTGAAGGCCACGCCGCCGGCAACGTCGCGGACGCCCAGGTGGTGGTCACTTCCACCGCCGTTCCCACCGACAACCCCGAAATCCGCGAAGCGCGCCGCTTGCAGATTCCCGTCATCCCGCGCGCCGAGATGCTGGCGGAGTTGATGCGCCTCAAGTCCTGCGTTGCGGTGGCGGGTGCGCACGGCAAGACCACCGTCACCTCGATGGTGGCCGTCATGCTGGCGACGGCGGGCCTCGACCCTACGGCGGTGATCGGCGGCCGGCTGGACGTTTTCGGCTCCAGCGCCCGGCTGGGCAAAGGCGATTGGATGGTGGTGGAGGCGGACGAAAGCGACCGCTCGTTTCTTTACCTGCTGCCCACCCTTGCCGTCGTCACCAACATCGACCGCGAACACCTCG
>JBJKQV010000366.1:0-2842 GCA_046704985.1 Terriglobia bacterium | reverse complement strand
GGCATTCTCTTGGTGATTCAGCCCGGCTTCGTCTATCCGAGCGGGAAAGGGCGCGAGATGGAGGATTCCCGCGTCGGCGCGCAGAACAGCGAGCGCGTCTACGCTTGGGAAACGATGCGCAAAGCCGGCGCGCGGCTGGCCGGCTCTTCCGACGAATTCAGCTATCTCCCGCCGCCCCTCGGGAACTACTACGCTGCCGTCACGCGCCAAAATCCCCAGGGCCTGCCGCCCCAGGGCTGGCACCCGGACCAGCGCCTGCCGCGCATGTTTAGCTTGAAACTGTTCACCAGGCTCTATCCGCCCGCCGGCGGCCCGCCCTCTTCGGGTGTATTGCAAACGGGTGCTCCGGCCAATATGGCGATTCTATCCGCCAATCCGCTCACCGCGCCACCATCGAAAATACTGGAGATCAAAATTCGCGCCACGCTGCTCGCCGGCCGCGTCACCTACTCGGACGCCACGCTGCCCGACCTGCGCTAGCCGCGTTCTCTGCGCCTGCTGCAATGGGCGGGTGGCCACGACACGCCCCGACCCGGCTCGAACCTTCGGGATTCGGGACGGGATTGTGCCTGCCTGCGCCCGCCTGCGGCAGGCAGGACTGGTAGGTTGTGGCGTTTTCTCCGCCAGCCGCCGCCGGAGTCCCGCCCGGCGGGATCGAGTTTCGAATTCTGGTGGAGAAAGGGAATCGTTCTGCTGGAAATGAATCCTTTGTGATAATTATCTGCACTCGCGCTGGGGTGTAAGACCTCTTGAACTGCCCCACCCTTGCGCGAGCGCAAGGATGGGGCACCCTCCTACCCCGAAGCATGGGCCACCCGCCAGGTCCGTCCACCGACGGATCGGGGCTCAGCCACCGGCCCCAGAAATAGTTATACTGCCGGAACTGCGTGTGGTTGAACCCCGTTTCGGCGTCGCGCTCCATCCCCGCTATTTCTCTGGCGGGACTCCGCGACATCCCCATTCACCGCACCGCGTGAGGCGTTCCCATAGATTGAGGTGCTCTGCAAACAAGTAGAGGTCCCCGGGTTGCGGCTTGAACTTTTTGTTCACACCCAATGCCTTTTTCGAGCAGACCCCTATCTCTGACACGCCGTGTTCCAGGACCTCGCCGGTATCATAGGACGCCTTATCGTTTGGTGTACACTGCTCCCAATAACCTCCCATGCCTATGCGTGCCCTCAATCTGGCCGGAGGCGGTTCTGGAAGGTGGAAAACGGCAGTGCCCTCCGGCCCCGTCTTGCCCTTAAACACAATAAAAGGCTCCTTATACTTGGAACCGTAATACAGAATCAGCGCGACGGGCTTGTTCGGAATTGGGGAAGCGGTCTTCGCATTGATGAGGTGCACCGCCACATCGGCGGCGCTGGACGTCATCGCGAAAGACAGGGCAAGCACAACCGCGATCAGGGGCCTAACCGTTACTGATGAGGAGGGGAGCATCAATGGCAACCTCCATAATACGAGCACGTGACGCCCTGGCGGGTGGCCCAGCCTTTCCTGGTTGTTTCGTCGTTCATGCTCGCGATGATACTACCTGCGGGCTGCCAATGCACCCGCGAAGGCGGACAGCGGAGTGCCCCATCCTTGCCCCGTGGGCAAGGGTGGGGTTGTTACGGAGTTCCCATGCCCGGAGGATTGAAGTGCTACTACGGGCAGGGCCAGCCACCTGATCGCGCCGCAGACCTGAAAGGTCTGCGCCAGCCGGCGTCTTTTCCGATCTCGTGAAGAGATGCGCTCAGCTTGCTCCGCGGCCCAGCAGGACGACAGGGATGGTCTTGAGGATGATTTTGAAATCCAGGGAAGGCGACCAGTTATCGATGTACTGGAGGTCGAGCTCCATCCAGCGCCGGAAGGTGAGGCGGTTGCGCCCTTCCAGCGCCCACAGGCAGGTGAGCCCGGGGGGCATGCGCAGGCGGCGGCGCTGCCAGCGCTCGTACTTTTCCACTTCCGCGGGCAGGGGTGGGCGCGGGCCCACGAACGACATGTCGCCCTTAACGATATTAACTAGCTGTGGAAGCTCGTCGAGCGAAAAGCGCCGCAGGAAGCGGCCCAGTGCGGTCAGGCGCGGATCTTTTCTGATTTTGAACACCGGGCCGTCCATCTCGTTCAGCGCTTCCAGCTCTTCGCGTTCCAGCTCCGCGCTCTCGCGCATGGAGCGGAATTTGATGAGCGTGAACGGACGACCTCCCAAGCCACAGCGCGTCTGGCAGTAGAAGACCGGGCCCGGCGAAGTCAGCTTGATGAGCAGAGCGAGCAGCAGGTAGAGCGGCGAGAGCACGACGAGCAGCAGCAGGGCGAGCAGGCAATCAACCAGGCGCTTGATGAGCAGCAAGCCTTCGTTTTCGGGCGTGGTCGAGAAGGTGAGCAGCGGCATCGCCTGCAAGCGCTCCAGTTGAATCTTGGAGATGACGTGCGGAAAAAAACTGAGCAGCACGCGCGCCTTCACGCCTTCCTCTTCGCAGAGCAGAAACGTTTCCTCCAGCTTCTCGAATTCCTCTTTGGAGACGGCGAAGATGACCTCGTCGATGACCTGGCGGCTGAGCAACTCGGGAATTTGGCGGAGCGAATACAGGGGATAAGCGCGGCGCAGGCGGTGCTGGGCGGGCGGCTCGACGAGCAATTCCTCCGGCTGCGCGTCGCCCACCTTGACGAACCCGAACAGGCGCATGCCGCGGTTCTCGTGCGCCTCGATGAGGCGGGCGACCTCCAGCGCTTCGGGAGTCTCGCCCACCAGCAGGAACTGCCGCAGCCCGGAGACGGCGCGCCGTAGCGGGTCGCCCAGTTGCCGCGCCACCAAGCGGAAGGCGACCATCGCTGCCAGGTCCGCGACCGCGTAAAAACC
>JBJKQV010000365.1:0-13789 GCA_046704985.1 Terriglobia bacterium | reverse complement strand
CTTTCAACTCGTCTCCAAAAACGACACCTCATCCAGGCGAATGAAATCGCGCACTAGCGGGTTCTGGCAAGCGTCAAGCTCGGTCATGTTGCCGAAAAAGACCACCCGGCCTTCTTCCAGGAAAACTACGCGGTCGGCGAGCTTGCGCGCCAGCTTCATGTCGTGCGTCACCACCACGGAGGTGATGCCGGTCTGGAGCTTGAGCTTGAGGATCAAATCGCCGACAGTCTGGGCCATCAGGGGATCGACCATGGTGGTGGGCTCGTCGTAGAGGATGCATTCGGGCTGCGCGGCCAGGGCGCGGGCGATGGCCACGGCGCGCTTCATCCCCGTGCTCAGGTCGGAAGGCATCAGCTCGCGCATCCCTTCCAGGTCCACCAGAGACAGCAGCTCGCCCACGCGGTCCTGAATGCCCTGCTCGCCCAGATCCAGGCCGCGCTCCACGCGCTCGCGGAGCGGGTAAGCGACGTTCTCGCCTACCGTCAGCGAATCGAACAGCGCCCCCGACTGGAACACCATGGTCACGCGGCGGCGCACTTCGGCCAGTTCCTCCTCCGTCATCTTGTAAACGTCGCAGCCGCCCACCCACACCTCGCCCGCGTCGGGGCGGAGAAAACCCAGGATATGCTTCAGGGTGACGCTCTTTCCCACCCCGCTGCGACCGAGCACCACCACCATCTCGCCCCGGCGCACCTGGAAGGAGACGTCTTCAAGCACCGGCACCTCGTCAAAAGACTTGTAGACGTGCACGAACTCGACGTAGCGGCGATGGGACTTGGATTCGGTAGGCTCGTTCACGCTGCGCACACCTTATCGCGTTTTCGCCAGGCGAAGGGCCGCTTGCTGATAATCCCGGCGGGTGTTTATGTTATCAAAAATCCGGCGCGAAAAACCGTGGCGTTCGAGCTCCGGCCACCGAATCCGCTCCGTGCGCACGCGCGGGAAAAAACGGTCAATCTTGTTGCGCCCGGCCTCGAGCTGCGCGCCGATGACGGCCCGCAGGCGGCGGCGATAGACCGCGCACAGCGGCTCCCGGCGCCCGCCCGGCGACTCGGGCACGGTAACGTCGGCCTGCGTCTCGAGCGCGCGGCGGCAAACAACTTCCAGCAGACGCGGCGAGAGAAAAGGCAAGTCGCAAGCAACCAGAAGGTTGAACTCGCAGGACGTGCGGCCGAGGGCGGTGAGGATTCCCGCCAAAGGGCCGCGGCCGCGCCAAACGTCTTCCAGAACCGGCACGCCCGGCGCCGTGCCTTCGCCCGCTGCGCCGACCACTCCGAGCGGACGCGCCACCATGCCCAACAAACGAAGCTGCCGCGCGACCAGAGTCTCGCCGGCCAGGACCAGCGCACCCTTGGGCCCGCCCAGTCGTCGGCCGGCGCCGCCCGCCAGCACGTAGCCGCCCACCGCGCCCCAGCGCCCGCTCGCCGCTCTTCGCCTCATTCGCTCTCCGGCTTGTGCTCGCTGCGCTTGAGCCCCGTCAGCAGCCACGGGGATTGAGCGCTGAAGGAAGGCGTGTAAACGTAAAACGTATCGTCATGGCGCAGGGTGAAGGTCTCATCGCCCGATGCGCCTTCGCGCGCCTTGAAGATATGGTCGTCAAGGAACTCCGGCCAGGCGTCCTCGATGCGGCTGCGGAAGAGTTGCAGCGTAGGCTTGTCGGTGCGCAGGAAGTGCCGCGCGTCCACCAGCGCGTAAGCGGCCGCGTAGTCGTGCAGGTGGAGCGCGGAGATGAACCGGTAGAGCGTGAAGTCGCGATTGGCGGTGTACCGGGTGCGGAGGGGAATGAACGCTCCGCCTTGCCAATCGTATTCGCTGCGCGCGTCAAAGCCCCGCTGCCCGGCGGCGGAAAAAACCAGCAGGCCCGGGTCAGCGCGGCCGGTCTCGAGCATCTCGAGCCGCCCCTGCTCCGCCCGGAATTGCACCTGCCCGCCGCGGTGACCTTCGTAACGGCTCGCGTCGCTGCGGCTGTCCCAGACCAGCGCCCCGCCGGGAGCGCTGAAAATCACCGGATAGACGACGTCATCCGACTGCGAGTGAACGACCACAGCCACCAGGTCGCCTGCGGTGGTTACCGGCAGGGCGCGCACGGCGATGGGCTCGTAACCCGACATCAGGCCCCGAACTTGCCAGCGGCCGCTTTGCCAGGCCAGCAGGAACAGCTTCCAGAAGACCGGCGCTGCCGCGGCTGTCGGCGGCGCGGGCGGCGTCCACTTGAACGCCCATTGCGGCGAGCCGCCTTTGCTCAAGCCGATGAACTCGACGAGGCAATCGCCGTCAGGGAGCGGGTCCTGATCTTCGCTCACCAGTACCGCGCCCAACGCCTGCGCCAGCGCGTGCGGAGCGGATGAATGGACGTTAGCGAGGCGCGACTGCAAGCGCGCCACATCGGCCGCGGGCACGGCTTGCACTTTCGCTCCGGCCGTCGCACCACAAACCAAAAGCACACCCCATAGGAGGCAGAACATTTGCGAACGCGCCCGAGCTACGGCGTGAATAGGAAGGAACCGGCGAGTCAACATGGCAGACGATTATACAGGAACCGCGCAGAGCCCGAAGGTGACACAGCGGGCGCAAGCAAAGGGGAAGGATCCGGCTCGAGGTCTTGCGGGGCGCCCAGGCGAACACCCAAGACGACTGTAACATACTGATGTACAAATACTTAACTGGGACTCAAAGCAGTGGACGACCGGCCCAAGCAGGCCATAACAAGCACCTCAGGCAGCCCGCCGTCGGCCCGCGGCCGCGGCACCCTCTTGACAAGATGAGATTTCAGATTTACATTAGCACTCTAAGTACAAGAGTGCTAAACGCCCGGGCAAGTCATCGTGACCGCAGCGTAACATGCACATCCATAAGGGCTTAGCAAGAGGCGGGGAGAACTCTCCATGCATCATGAAGTAAATGAGAGGCTCGCCGGCCGAAGCGAATCAACGACGGTAAACGCAACGAAAGGAGAGTAGCCGATGAACGTCAGACCTCTTCATGACCGCATTCTGATCAAGCGAATTGAAGAGAAAGAGACCGTGAAGGGCGGCATCATCATCCCCGACACGGCGAAGGAAAAGCCGCAAGAGGGCGAAGTCATTGCGGCCGGCAAGGGCAAGAAGACCGAGGACGGGAAGATCATTCCCCTGGACGTGAAAGCGGGCGACCGCATTCTGTTCGGCAAGTACTCGGGCACAGAAATCAAAATCGACGACCAGGAATACCTGATCGTGCGCGAAGACGAAGTGCTGGGCGTGCTGGAAGCCACCGGCAAGGCCGCCAAGAAGTAAGCTCCCCGGTTCTGGGGGCCAGGCAGCCATGAAAATATCTGAAAAAGAATTTTTTGGAGGAATTTAAAGATGGCAAACGCGAAGCAGATTGTGCATGGGGAGGAGAGCCGGCAGGCGATCCTCCGCGGCGTGAACAAGCTGGCGGACGCCGTCAAGGTGACGCTGGGACCGAAGGGCCGGAACGTTGTTTTGGACAAGAAATTCGGCTCCCCCACCATCACCAAGGACGGCGTGACCGTGGCCAAGGAGATCGAACTGAAGGACCCGCTGGAGAACATGGGAGCGCAGATGGTGCGCGAAGTGGCCTCCAAGACTTCCGACGTGGCGGGCGACGGCACGACCACGGCGACGGTGCTGGCGCAGGCGATCTTCCGCGAGGGCGTAAAGACGGTGGCGGCGGGGGCCAACCCCATGGCCATCAAGCGCGGTATCGAAGCGGCGGTGCGCGCCGTGTGCGGTTATGACGAGACGGCCAAGGACGGCTCCAAGAAGCACGTCAAGGGCGAGCTCGAGAAGCTTTCCAAGAAGGTCGAGGAGAGCTCCATGATCGCCCAGGTGGGCTCGGTTTCGGCCAACAACGACGAGACCATCGGCGGCATCATCGCCGAGGCCATGAAGAAGGTGGGCAAGGACGGCGTGATCACCGTGGAAGAGTCGCGAACCATGGAGACGGCGCTGGAGGTCGTGGAAGGCATGCAGTTCGACCGCGGCTACCTTTCGCCCTACTTCGTGACCGACCCCGAGCGCATGGAGTGCGTGCTCGAGGATCCCGCCATTCTCATCCACGAGAAGAAAATCAGCTCCATGAAGGACCTGCTGCCCTTGCTCGAGCAGATCGCCAAGAGCGGCAAGCCCCTGCTGATCGTCTCCGAGGAAGTGGAGGGCGAAGCGCTGGCCACCCTGGTGGTGAACAAGCTGCGCGGCACCCTGCACTGCACGGCGGTGAAGGCTCCCGGGTTCGGCGACCGGCGCAAGGCGATGCTGGAAGATATCGCCGTGCTGACCGGCGGCCGGGCGATTACCGAGGACCTGGGCATCAAGCTCGAGAACGTGAAGCTTGAGGACCTGGGGCGCGCCAAGAAAGTGACCGTGGACAAGGACAACACCACGATCGTCGAGGGCGCGGGCAAAACCTCCGCCATCGAAGGCCGCGTGAAGCAGATCCGCACCCAGATCGAGGACACCACCTCCGACTACGACCGAGAGAAGTTGCAAGAGCGGTTGGCCAAGTTGGTGGGCGGCGTCGCCCAGATCAAGGTGGGCGCGGCGACCGAGACCGAGATGAAGGAGAAGAAGGCTCGCGTCGAGGACGCCATGCACGCCACCAAGGCGGCCGACGAAGAAGCCAACGAGCCGGGAGGCGCTGTGGCCCTGCCGCGCTCCATCACCGCCATCGAGAAGCTCAAGGCCGAGGGCGACGAGCAGATCGGCATCAACATCGTCAAGCGGGCGCTCGAAGAGCCCCTGCGCCTGATCGCCGGCAACGCCGGTTGGGAAGGCGCGGTGGTGGTGGAAAAGGTCAAAACCAATTCCAACGCCAATTTCGGCTTCAACGCCCAGGTGGAAACCTTCGGCGATCTGGTCGGAGCGGGCGTCATCGACCCCACCAAGGTCACCCGCACGGCGCTTCAGAACGCCGCTTCCATCGCTTCCCTCTTGCTGACCACCGAAGCTCTGGTCAGCGAGATCCCGGACAAGGAAGACAAGCAACCCCCGATGCCTCCGGGCGCCGGCATGGGCGGCGGGATGTACTAGGAAGAGTCGAAAGTCAAAAGTTGAAAGTTGAAAGACCAAGGGCGGGGACCAGTTCCCCGCCCTTCTTGTTTGTTGAGAGTCGAAAGAACCAGAGGCCGGACGGCCTTGACAAGTATATACGTTGTGTATATACTTTTTCCATGGCCATCACCAAGGTGTTCAAGAGCGGCAACTCGCAGGCGGTGCGGATTCCGCGCCGCTACCGCTTTCGCTCCTCGCGGGTGGAAATCACCAAGCGCGGCAACGAAGTTATCCTGCGCGAAAAGCCGGAGACGCTGGCGCCGGTGGTGGACATCCTGAAAGGATTCAGCGACGACTTCTTTAAGGGCGGGCGGCGCCAGCCCAAACAGGATAAGCGCGAGAGTTTCTGATGCGCTATCTCCTCGATACCGACATCCTCATCCACATCGCAAGAAGGAAATCGCCGGCGGAGTCACGCCTTGCCCGGCTGCGCCCTGGCGATGCCGCCATGTCCGTGGTGACTTATCTGGAGCTCATTTACGGCGCCCTAAAGAGCCAGCGCCCAAGGGAGAATCTGGCGCAAGTCGAAGGACTGCGGGCTCTGATACCGGTGCTCGCGCTGGAAGCAGATGCCGCAATGCATTACGGCCGGGTGCGCGCCGAACTGGAGCAAAAGGGCACGCCGATCGGCGCCTTCGACATGCTGATCGCCGCCCACGCCCTGGCGCTTGGCCTGACCCTGGTCACCAACAACACGCGGGAATTTCGGCGCGTCCCCGGCCTGCGCCTCGAAAATTGGACGGCCAGGCCGTAGCGCCGGACCTGCCTGTAGGCGGTCAGCATTCAGCCAGGCGGGCATCTGTAGGCAGTCGGTAGAAAGCAGTATGCAGCAAGAGGGGCGGGGACCAGTTCCCCGCCCTTTTTGTTTCTTGCATTGACGAGTCGGTATGATGGAGCTATAAGGGACGCCCGGGAGGTCAAAATGCGCAGAGCCGCAACCCTTGTACTGATCGTCGCTTCTTTCTTTTCATATGCCTCGGCAAAAAAAAGCAACCCTCAGCTTGTTGCAGAGCTCGCCCAGATCACGGCGCGGGGACGAAAGCTCGCTGAATATCACATAGCCCTCACGCGTGCCAGCAACGCCGTCAGGGCGCTGAACGGGCCTTTGGGGATCATTCACGATATGGCCGGAGAGAAGACCGCTCACGGCTGGGACGCCGTTTTTGGCGAACTGAATGCGCAAGGGGACAAGTTCTGGGTCGCTTATGAGGCCACCCAACAGCCAGGAACCGACAACTTCACGGCCGTCCGATATGACCCGCCCAAAGCAGAGGGGGGATACTTCTGCCTTGCCGCCAAGGCGATTCGAACTGCCCGGCGCGCCTTTCACGGGCAGAACCGGCCTTACGAGGCGGACGTTCTCCCTGCCGGTTCCAACCGGTTCTACGTCTACGTCTACCCGGCTCAGACCACCGCGGGAGTCTACGTGTATGGAGGGGATGTTCGCTACTTGATCTCGCCCGACGGGGCGACCATCATCGAATCGCGCCAGATGCACAAGTCGATTATGGAATCCCGGCCGTCCCAAGTCCCCCGGGGCGCCAAGTTCGAGGGCGGCGTCCACAGTCACGTCTTAAGTGACGTGCCGGAAGACACGGACGTCTTGCTGGTACTGACTCGCAAGCCTTCCAGCCCCGAAACCATCGGCACAAAGAATCACGTCTTCCTCATTAATCCCGATGGCTCAATAAAAGTCGAGAAGTAATTCACACTTTCGCAAGCGCAGCCTTGATGCGCTCCGGCGTCATGGGCAGTTGCAGCACGCGCGCGCCCGTGGCATCGAAGATGGCGTTGGCGATGACTCCGCCCATGCAGATGACGGCAGGCTCGCCGCCGCCCTGGGGAGGCGAATCCTTGGCGTTCACGATGACGGTCTCGATCTCGGGCAGCCAGGAAAAGCGCGGCAACTGGTAGCTGTCGAAGTTCTTGTCGTGGATATCGCCGCCCGTGAAGTGCACCTCCTCGGTGAGCGCGTAGCCGAGTCCCATCATCAGGCAGCCTTCCATCTGGATGCGCGCGCCTTCGGGGTTGATGCACAGCCCCATCTCCTGCGCGCAGACGAGGCGCTTGACGCGCACCTGGCCGGTTTGCTTGTCCACCTCCACCTCGGCCATGTGGGCGACCACGGCGCCCACGTCGGTGCCGCAGGCGATGCCGTACCCGCGCCCGCTGGGCGCTTTGCCGGGTTTCCAGCCGAACTTGTCGGCCGCCGCCTGCAGAACCCGGCGCATGCGCGCGTCCTTCAGGTTCTTCAGGCGGAATTCCAGCGGGTCCATGCCCGCCTTGGCCGCCAGCACGTCCACGTGCGACTCGCGGGCAAAGGTATTGGTATTGTTGCCGGGAGCGCGCCAGGGGCCGGTGGCAAAGGGGTGGGCGCCCTTGGGAGCCGTCCAGCCGCCGCCGTAGGCGGTAGTGCGCTCGTTGGGCACGTCGTAGAAACACTGCGAGCCGCGCTCGCCGGCAAAGTAGACGCCGTAGTCCCACAGGGTCATCCGTCCCGCCCCGTCGACGCCCGCCTTGATCTTGACCACCGCGGCAGGGCGGAAGGTGTCGTAGAAGAACTCCTCGCCCCTCGTCCAGGCCACCTGCACGGGCTTGCCGGTCAGCTTGGCCAGCCGCGCCGCTTCCAGAGCCTGCCGGATGGCGCTCTTGCCGCCGAACCCGCCGCCCACGTAGGGGCTAATGACGTGGACGTCGCGCGAATCCAGGCCCAGCTCCGACGCCGCGCGGTCCTTCAAGGGGAAAGGCGTCTGCGTGGACGCCCAGATGGTCATGCGGCCGTTTTCGAATTTGGCCAGGGCGGTGTGGGGCTCCATGGGGGCGTGCGCCACGTAGCTGTTCAGGTAGGTTTCCTCCGCCACCAGGCGCGCGGCCTTCTCGCCTTGCCCCAGGTCGCCGTGCGCTGAAACGTTTTCGCCCGGCGGCGCGACCTTGAGCAAATGCTCGAAGATGGTTTTGTCGTCGGCGTAGGGTTTGGGATGGTCGAACTTGGCCTTGACCAGCCCCAGCGCCCGCTCGGCCACGTCGGGGTATTCGTGCAGCACCGCGACCAGGTCGCCCTCGTGCACCACCTGGACGCCTTCCACCTTTTTCGCCTCCGTCACGTCCACGCTCAGCAGCTTGGCGTCGTGCGCGGGCGGGCGCAGGATGCTGGCGTGGAGCTTGCCGGCGGCGGGAACGTCGCCGGCATAGAGCGCCCGGCCCGTAACCTTGTCGCGGCTGTCCACCCGCAGCAGGGGCTTGCCCACCAGCGTGAACATCTCCGGGGTTTCGAGCGGGGCGGTCTTGACGTGGCGCAGGATTTTCTTTCCCTTGGCAAGCCGGCCATAGCTGACTTTCTTGGTCCCCGAGACTTCGTAAACCACGCCGTCCTTGGTCTTCAGGCTGCTTGCCGGGACCCCCAAGTGTTGCGACGCCAGCTCGATGAGCACCGCCTTGGCTTCGGCGGCGGCGCGGCGGAAGGGCGGGCCGAAAAAGCGCGTGGTCATGGACCCGAAGGTACCCATGTCCCAGGGGCAGAGGTCGGTGTCACCCATCACCATGTGCACGCGTTCGAAGGCCACATTGAGTTCCTCGGCAAGCATCTGGGCGAGTGAGGTGTCGATGCCCTGGCCCATCTCGATCTTGCCCGTGTAGCCGGTCACGTGCCCGTCGGACCCGATGCGCAGGAAAGCGTTGAAGTCGGTCGGCAACGGCTGGCGGCGTCTGCCGCCTTCGCGCTGCGCCCACAGGCGCGGCACGGTCACCGAAATCACGATGCCGCCGCCTACCAGCTTCAGAAAGTCGCGGCGCTCGAGGGAACCCAGGCTGAACGTCTCGCGCCCCGAGAAATCGCGCGCCAGAATCTCCTCTTCCAAGGTCGTGGGGATGCGCTTGCTCATCGCTGGCCTCCTCGCATGCGCCGGGCGGCGGTCTGGATGGCCGCCACGATGCGCGGGTGGGCCGCGCAACGGCACAAATTCCCTTCCATGCCCTCGAGAATCTGCGCGCGCGTCGGCTGGGGCGTCTGCAGCAGCAGCCCGTAGGCATTCATGATCATGCCCGGCGTGCAGTAGCCGCATTGCAGCGCGTCGTGCTCGACAAACGCCTGCTGCAAGGGGTGGAGTTTGCCCTGCCTTTCCAAACCCTCGATGGTGCGAACCTGCTTGCCTGCCACGTCACCCACCCGCAGCAGGCAGGAGCGCGCCGCTTCGCGTCCCACCACCACCGTGCAGGCGCCGCACAACCCTTCGCCGCACCCGTACTTGGTGCCCGTCAGCGCCAGATTGTCGCGCAAGACCCAGAGCAGCTTGCGCTCGGGGTCTACCTCCAGGCTTACGGCCTTTCCGTTCAAAGTGAATGACAGGGTTTGTTTCATCAGCTCACCTCTCGCTTCCCATTGCCGCCTCGCAGAATTGCCGCAAAGCCGCTCAGCGCGCGCCAGTATATTCCCCGCCTCACGGCCCGGCAACGGTTTTCCGGGATTCGAGGGGCTTTGTCGCATAGACAAAATGTCCTAGCTTCTATCACTTGCCTTTTCGGGCTACTTCGGTAGAGAATGATGCACCCGACACCCGCCGTAAGGAGCCTAAGTGAGACTGATACCGCGTGAGGAAAAGTTCTACGACCTTTTCCGGCGCCAAGCCGACTTAATACATGATGCAGCCAATAAGCTGGTCACGCTTTTCGAGGATTTCCGCGAGGTGGAAAAACGCGTCTCGGAAATCAAGTTCATCGAGCACAAGGGCGACCAGCTCACCCACGAGCTGATGATGAAGCTCAACAAGACCTTCATCACCCCTTTGGACCGGGAAGACATCCACGAGCTCTGTTCCACCATGGACGACGTGCTGGACCTGATCGACGGGGCGGCGGCGCGCCTGATTACCTACAAGATTCCCGCCGTCACGCCGGGGGCGTTGCGGCTGGCCAAGGTTATCCAGCACGGTTCGGAGATCATGGTGCGCGCCATGGCGCAACTGGCCAAGCCCGCCCACATTCTGGACTTCTGCGACCAGCTTTCGCAGCTCGAGAAAGACGCCGACCGCATCAAGGGCGAGTGCGTCGCCCGGCTGTTCGAGAACAGCGCCTCGCCCATCGACATCATCAAGTGGAAGGAAATTTACGAAGTGTTGGAGGCCACCACCGACAGGTGCGAGGACGTGGCCGACGTGCTGGAATCCGTGGTGCTCAAATCCACGTAAGAAGTCCGGGCCGCGGTCAGCGGCGCGGCGGGGAGCGGGTGCTCGCCCGAAATCTTGCCCTTGTTCCCTCAATCTAAAGCTCTCAAGGTCATTGCTGCCCTATGGTCTGGTTCGCTGCCATCATTGTCCTGGTCGCGGTAGTTTTCGATTTTCTCAACGGCTTCCACGACGCCGCCAATTCCATCGCCACGGTCGTCTCGACGCGCGTACTTTCGCCGCGCGTGGCGGTGATCTGGGCGGCCTTCTTCAATTTCGTCGCTGCCTTCACCTTCGGCACCGCGGTGGCCCATACCATGGGCGCGGGGATGGTGGACCTGAACTACGTCAACCTCTACGTGATCCTGGCGGGATTGCTGGGCGCCATCTTCTGGGACGTGCTGACCTGGTACTACGGCCTGCCGGTCAGCTCTTCGCACGCCCTGATCGGCGGTTACGCGGGCGCGGCGGTTGCCAAGGGCGGCTGGGGAGTCATCCTGCCCGCCGGCTGGACCAAGACCATGCTCTTCATCATTCTCTCTCCCATGATCGGCATGGTGCTTTCGGCGGGTTTCATGATCCTGATCTACTGGCTCTTCCGGGGTTCTTCCCCGCTGCGCCTGGACAACTATTTCCGCAAGCTCCAGCTGGTTTCCGCCGCCGCCTACAGCTTTGCGCACGGCACCAACGACGCCCAGAAAACCATGGGCATTGTGGCAGGCACGCTGTTTACGGCGGGAATTCTGGACAGGTTTTACATTCCCTTTTGGGTGATCCTGATGGCGTACACGGCCATCAGCCTGGGCACCCTGGCGGGCGGCTGGCGAATCGTCCGCACCATGGGAATGAAAATCACCAAGCTCAAACCCTTCGGGGGGTTCTGCGCTGAGACGGCGGCGGCCATCAGCATCCTGGGCGCCGCTGGGGCCGGCATCCCCGTTTCCACCACCCACACCATCGCCGGCGGAGTCGTCGGGGTGGGCAGCATGCAGCGCCTGAGCGCCGTGCGCTGGGGCGTGGCCAAGAACATCATCTGGGCCTGGATCCTCACCATCCCCGTCGCCGGCATCGTCGCCGCCCTCTGCTTCTGGGTGCTCCACTTCTTCTTCCCCGCCGCCTGAAGTCCTTTCCCAGGACGGAATCTCAGCGCTTCTCTTCCCGGGGAGATATTTTCAGGTAGGGCCGGATGGCGCGCCATTTGGCGGGTCCCATGCCGCGCACGGCGAGCAGGTCTTCGATGCGGCGGAAAGGTCCGTGCTTCTGGCGGTAGGCGACGATGCGGCGGGCGAGCTCGGGACCGATCCCCGGCAGCTCCTCAAAGTCCTTCACGCCGGCGCGATAGATGTCCACGGTCGGCGGCGGGGCGGGCGGCTGAGACTTCTGGCGACCGGCGGCTGCCAGGGCAAAGACCGCCGCCACAATCGCCAGCCCGGCGGCCCATCGCCCAAGCTTCATTTCTTTCCTCCCGCCAAATCGCGCGGCAGGCGGCGCCGCGCCAGGCGCGCAATCTCGCCCAGCAACGCCCGGTAGGCGGGCAGCACCTGGGGCGCCTGGCGGCGCAAAGCGCCAAGGTGCCCGCGGATGACCGCCCAATCGCCCCGCACCACGGGCCCGGTAAGCGCCCGCTTTGCGCCCATCCGCCGGAACGAGTTCACCGTCTCTTCGACAAAGCCGGCGAGCATCGGCCGCGCCACGCGCTCGGGCACGCCCACCCGGGCGAGCAGGCGCTCGGAGTGCGCCATCAGGGTGAGCAGGGTCGGACAAACCAGGAACGCCGAGGCGTGATAGAGGGTCTTCTGCGCCGCACGGATGCCAAAAGGCTTGCCGCGCAAAAGGCGCACACAGCGGAAAGCCAGGCGCCGCGCCGCCGCGTCGCCTTCCACTCCCCAAAAGCACCCCACCAGATTGCGCACGCCGGCGGCGGGCGTGGGAATGGTCTGATAAGGGTGAAGCGAGCCTACGGATGCACCACGCCATCTGAGCGGCGCCAGAACCTCCGCGGGGACCGAACCCGAGGTGTGGAGGACTACCTTGCCCTTCCAGATATCGCTGCGAGCCGCCAGGGCCCGCGCCAGGGGCGCCAAGGCTGCGTCGGAAGTCGTCAGCAGAAACACCGACGCCCGGGACAGTTCCGGAGAATCCAGCCCCACCGGCCGCCCGCCGCCGATAAAGCGGGCCGCGCGGCGTGCTGCGGCGGAGCGCCGGGCAGCAACAAACAAGACCGGGACACCAGCCTGCCGCAGCAGCCGCCCCATCGCCTGGCCCACCCGCCCGGGGCCCAGGATGGCTACTTCCTTTCTCCTGGCCTTTGGCTTTTTCACGGCCCAAACCTCACCCGTCGGGACGCCATTTCTCCGGCTTGATATCGAAACTGACGATACAACTTTTTGAGGCCCCGTGCATCTAACCTAGAGGGAGGCAAGGCCGCGCCATGAACGAGTTGATTGCCAAAACGTTCGTGATCCTGGTTTTGCTGGCTTATACGGCGGTGTTCCTGGCGCTGATTCTTGCCGTGGTCCGCAAGTGGCTGCGCGAGCGGCCCAAGCCGCGCGAGCCGAACAAGCCTGGCGGGCGGCCCGACGCCCTGCACCTTCACGAAGGCGACTGAGCCCCTCATCCCGCCCTAAGACTCCACGCCCGCTTCCTTTTCTTTTAACACCTTGATGCGGTCGCGCAACTGCGCGGCGCGCTCGAACTCAAATCGCTTGGCGGCCTCGCGCATCTGGTTTTCCAGGGCCTCGATCAAGGCGCGGCGCTCGGGGCCGCTGGCAGGCTCTTCGCCTTCCAACTCCGCCGGCACGGTCACGTAATCGGCCTCCACCACCGCCGCCAGGGCCATGTCCACGGGCTTGACGATGCTTTCCGGGGTGATGTGGTTCTCCTCGTTAAATTGCAACTGCTTGGCGCGGCGGCGCTCAGTTTCGGAAATGGCGGTGCGCATCGAATCGGTCATCGTGTCGGCGTAAAGGATGGCGCGTCCGTGCACGTTGCGCGCCGCGCGGCCCATAGTCTGAATCAGCGAGCCGCCGGAGCGCAGAAACCCTTCCTTATCGGCGTCCAGCACCGCCACCAGCGACACCTCGGGCAAGTCCAAGCCTTCGCGCAGCAGGTTGATGCCGATCAATACGTCAAACTCGCCGCGCCGCAGGTCGCGGAGGATTTTGACACGTTCCAAGGTCTCGATTTCCGAGTGCAGGTAGCGGCAGCGCACGCCCACCTCGGAATAATATTCGGTCAGGTCCTCGGCCATGCGCTTGGTGAGCGTGGTCACGAGCACGCGCTCGCCGGCCTGGGCGCGGGCGCGAATTTCGCCCAGCAGGTCGTCAATCTGGTTGCGCGTGGGGCGCACTTCCACCTCGGGATCGATCAACCCCGTGGGGCGGATAATCTGCTCGACCATGCGTCCTCGAACGTCTTTCTTCTCAAACGGTCCCGGCGTGGCGGAAACATAGATCCGCTGGCCGATCACGCCCATGAACTCCGGGAACTTCAAAGGCCGGTTATCGAGACAGGACGGCAGACGGAATCCGTGTTCGACAAGGGTTTGTTTGCGCGAACGGTCCCCCTCGTACATCCCTC